>CAYFLP010000133.1:0-7028 GCA_964344045.1 uncultured Bifidobacteriaceae bacterium | reverse complement strand
CCTTGACCGCGAGGTTGTCGGCTTCGGTGCCGCCGGACGTGAAGACGACCGCACTCGGTCGGGCACCTAGATCGGCGCCGATCGACTCCCGTGCTTCCTCGACCGCGCGGCGCACGCGCCGGCCGGAGGCGTGCAGGCTCGATGCATTGCCCGTCAGGGCAGACGTCTGGAGCCAGGCCTCACGCGCGGCCGGGAGCATCGAGGTCGTGGCGGCATGGTCGAGGTACACCCGTCCGCTGCTGGTTGCCACGGGCACTCACTCTAGTTGTGCGTGAACTCCGCCTTGCCCGGGCCGTTCGCGATGAACGATGCCATGCCGACGGCGCGGTCCTCGGTGGCGAAGAGCGACGCGAAGAGCATCCGCTCGATCTCCAGGCCGGTGGCGAGATCGGTCTCGAGCCCGCGGTCGATGGCCTCCTTGGCCGCACGCATGGCCAGCGCCGGGCCCGCAGCGATCCTGCGCGCGAGCTCGAGGGCCGCCTCATACGTGTCGTCGGCAGGGACGACCTTGTCTACGAGGCCGAGCGCAAGCGACTCGTCAGCCCCGACGAACCGGCCGGTGAAGACCAGGTCCTTGGCCTTGCTCGGGCCGATCAGCCGCGGTAGCCGCTGGGTTCCGCCGGCGCCGGGGATGATGCCGAGGAGGATCTCGGGCTGGCCGAGCTTGGCATTGTCGGCAGCGATCCGCATGTCACAGCACAGGGCGAGCTCGCAGCCGCCGCCGAGCGCGAAGCCGGTCACCGCGGCGATGGTCGGCTGCTTGATCCGCGCGACCGAGTTGAAGGCATCCTGCAGGCCCACGGAGACGCGGACCATGTCCTGGAAGGTCATGCCTTCCATTTCCTTGACGTCGGCCCCGGCGGCGAAGACCTTCGGGCCGCCGTACAGCACCACGGCACCGACATCGGAGCGCTCGGAGAGCGACTCGGCCGCCGCCTTGATCTCCTGCTGCATCTGCAGGCTCAGGGCATTCATCGGCGGCCGCTGCAGCAGGATCGTCCCGACCCGATCGACTACCTCGACACTGACGAACTCGGCCATGACAACTCCTCGATGACGGAACGGACTGCGCCAACTGTACGGTTCGACTCGTGGCAGGACACGGCACCTCAGGCTGGGACCCCCTCGGCGTCACGCCCGACCGACACGGCGGCGCCAACGTCGCCATCTGGGCTCAGGGCGCGACCTCCGTCGACCTGTGCGTATTCGACGAGGACGGTCGCGAGGAGCGCATCCCGCTCGAGGAGAAGGTCTTCAACGTCTTCCACCGCCATGTCGACCACCTGCCCGCGGGCACGCGGTACGGCTTCCGCGTCAGCGGGCCGTGGGATCCGGCCAACGGCCATCGCTGGAATCCCGCCAAGCTGCTCATCGATCCCTACGCGCGCGCCATCGACGGCGGGATGCAGCTCGACCCTGCAGTCTTCGGGCACGTCGGCGAGGACGACCTGGTGCGCAATGACGCGGACTCCGCCCCCTTCGTCCCGCGCAGCATCGTGGTCGACGACCACTTCGACTGGGGCGACGACCAGCGGCCCGGGACCCCTTGGGGCGACACGATCATCTACGAGACGCACGTCAAGGGGATCACGCGCCTGCACCCGGCGATCCCCGAGCACGAGCGCGGCACGTACGCCGGGCTCACCCATCCTGCCGTGCTCGAACACCTCACCACCCTCGGCGTCACCGCGATCGAGCTGCTCCCCGTGCACCACTTCATCAATGAGGTGCACCTGATCGAGAGCGGCCTCACCAACTACTGGGGCTACAACTCCATCGGCTACTTCGCCCCGCATGCGGAGTACTCGTCGACCGGTGCCCGCGGAGGCCAGGTCTCGGAGTTCAAGCGCATGGTCAAGGCCATGCATGCAGCCGGGCTCGAGGTCATCCTCGACGTGGTCTACAACCACACGGCAGAGGGCAACCAGCTCGGCCCGACCCTGTCGTACCGCGGCATCGACAACGACGACTACTACCACCTGCGCTCGCCAGGGCGCTTCTACGCCGACTACACCGGCTGCGGCAACACCCTTGACGTGTCCAAGCTGCATGTCCTCCAGCTGGTCATGGACTCCCTGCGCTACTGGGTCGAGGAGATGCACGTCGACGGCTTCCGCTTCGACCTTGCATCGGCCCTCGCGAGGTCCTTCCACGACGTAAACATGCTCGGCAACTTCATGTCGACCATTCAGCAAGATCCCGTGCTGCGCAAGGTCAAGCTGATCGCCGAGCCCTGGGACGTCGGCCCCGGGGGCTATCAAGTGGGCGAGTTCCCTCCCCTGTGGACCGAGTGGAACGACAAGTACCGCGACAACATCCGCGACTACTGGCGGGGAGATGCAGGCATCGGCGAACTCGGCTGGCGGCTGTCGGGATCAGCGGACCTGTACGCCAGCGAGGGGCGGCGTCCGTTCGCGTCCATCAACTTCGTGACCGCGCACGACGGCTTCACGCTGCGCGACTTGAACTCCTACGACTCCAAGCACAACGAGGCCAATCTCGAGGAGAACCGCGACGGCACCGACAACAACCGGTCGTCCAACTACGGGGTCGAGGGCCCGACGGACGACGAGGCGATCGTCGAGGTGCGCAGGCAGCAGATGCGCAATTTCCTGGCCACCTTGCTGCTGTCGACGGGCGTGCCCATGATCTGCGGCGGCGACGAGTTCGGCCGCACCCAGCAGGGCAACAACAATGCCTATTGCCAGGACAACGAGATCTCCTGGTACGACTGGCACTGGGAGCCGTGGCAGTCGGACCTGAAGGTCTTCGCGAGCTCGGTGCTCCACCTCCGGCGCCTGCACAGTGCCTTCCGCCAGCGCTACTTCTTCGACGGCCGGCCCCTGCACGAAGGGGGCCCCAAGGACCTCGCGTGGATCGGGCCCGATGGCCGCGAGATCGACGAGGGCGAGTGGCACTCCCCCGACAGCCACACGCTGGGCATGTTCCTTGCCGGCGAGCTGCACGGGTTCGACGACGGCGAGCTGCCCATCCGCGACCAGTCGTTCCTCGTCCTGCTGCATGCAGGCACCGAGCCCATCGACTTCACCCTGCCCGAGGCACCGTACGGAAGCCGCTACCACCAGGTGGTCGACACGGCAACGGGCCAGGCCCACGAGGACGGCACGGCATTCGAGGCAGGCAGCGCCATCACGCTCGCAGCCCGGTCGCTGCACGTCCTGCGGGCGGATCCGCCCGAGTAGTTGCGCCATCCCAACGACGGACGATGGGTGGCGTGCTGTGGCTGATTTCGCGCGCGAAATCAGCCACAGCACGCCACCCATCGCGGGTGTGTGCCCTAGGCCTTAGCGCAGAACGCCCTCGCCGATGCCGCCTGCCGACGGCGGAAGCGCCTGCAGGCCGAGTTCCTCCGGCTGCGCCAGTCCGGCGTGCCGCGGCAGGACCCGAATGGTGTAGCCGAACGGGCCGTTCTGGCTCAAGGTGACGACGAGCCGGTACTGCGCCCGATTTCCCTCATAGCTCTCCACCAGCTCCATCTGCGCATGCGTGGGATGGGCGATCTGGTCGTCGGCATCGACTCGGCCGTACACCGCCTGCACGAGGACGTCGTCGGCGGTCAGGTCGCCGTGGCTGACGAACGCGCGCAGCGTGATGGGCGTGCCCAGCAGCACGGCGTCGCCGACACCGTCGGCCTCGACGTGCTCGATCCGCACTGTCGGCCACGCGAGGCGCACCTGCTGCTTCCAGGCAGCGAGGGAGCGGGCGAGCACCTGGCCGTCGGCCTCGATCGCCCGGTACGACATCGCAGCAGGCTGGTAGAGGCGCAGCACGTACTCGCGCACCATGCGGCTCGCGAGCACCTTCGGGCCCAGCGTGCGCAGGGTGTGCTTGACCATGGCCAGCCACCGGGGCGGCAGTCCGCGGTCGTCGCGCGAGTAGAACGCGGGCGCCACCGCAGTCTCGATGAGCGCGTACAGGCCCTCCGCCTCGATGTCGTCGCGCAGGTCGGCATTCTCGATGCCGTCCGCCGTGGGGATCGCCCAGCCGTTCTCGCCGTCGAACCACTCGTCCCACCAGCCGTCGAGGATCGACAGGTTGAGGGCGCCGTTGAGCGCGGCCTTCATGCCCGAGGTGCCGCTTGCCTCCAGCGGGCGGATCGGGTTGTTGAGCCACACGTCGCAGCCGGGGTAGAGGAGCGTGGCCATCGACATGTCGTAGTCCGGCAGGAACACGATGCGATGCCGCACGTCCTCGGCATCAGCGAAGCGCACCAGCTCCTGGATCAGCCTCTTGCCGCCGTCGTCGGCCGGGTGCGCCTTGCCCGCGATGACCAGCTGCACGGGCCGCTCGGGATCCGTGAGCAGCGCGCGCAGGCGATCAGGGTTGCGAAGCATCAAGGTGAGCCGCTTGTACGAGGGCACTCGCCGAGCGAAGCCGATGGTCAAGATGTCGGGATCGAGGGCATTGTCGATCCAGCCGGTCTCAGCGCGAGTCGCACCGCGATTGAGCCACGATGCGCGCAGGCGCCCGCGGGCCATCTCGACGAGGTCGCGGCGCAGCTCACGCTTGATCGACCACAGGGTCTCGTCATCCGTGGAAGCGATGGCCTCCCAGCCGGAAGCGTCCTCGACGGACTGGCCATGTGCCTGCTCGAGCACCTGACGGGCAACCCACGTGGGTGCGTGCACGCCATTGGTGATCGAGGTGATGGGCACGTCGTCGCTGTCGAAGCCCGACCACAGGCCGGCGAACATGCCGCGCGACACCTCGCCGTGCAGCAGGCTCACGCCATTCGCGCGCTGAGCAAGGCGCAGGCCCATCACGGCCATGTTGAACACGCCCGGGTCGCCGCCGTCGAAACTCTCAGCACCGAGCTCGAGGATGCGATCGACCGGCACCCCGGGAGCCGCGTTGTCGCCGCCGAGGTACTGCGCGATGAGGTCGCGCGGGAAGCGGTCGATGCCTGCGGGAACGGGCGTGTGCGTGGTGAACACCGTGCTCGCGCGGCTGATCTCCAGGGCCTCGTCGAAGGTCATCTGGGGATTCGCCTGCACGAGCTCGCGGATGCGCTCGAGGCCGAGGAAACCGGCGTGACCCTCGTTGGTGTGGAACACCTCCGGGACGGCACGGCCGGTCAGGCGGGTGTACGCGCGCACCGCGCGCACGCCGCCGATGCCGAGCAGCATCTCCTGCCGCAGGCGATGCTCGCCGCCGCCGCCGTACAGGCGATCGGTGACCTCGCGCTCGGCCGGCGAGTTCTCCTCGATGTCGGAGTCCAGGAGCAGCAGCGGGACGCGGCCGACCTGCGCGACCCACACGCGGGCAGCGAGCACTCCGCCGCCGGGCATGCCGATGGCGATGCGCACCGGGGTGCCGTCGGTCTCGCGCAGCAAGGACACCGGGCTGCCGTCCGGATCGCAGACCGGGTACTGCTCCTGCTGCCAGCCGTCGCGCGAGAGCGACTGGCGAAAGTAGCCGGAGCGGTAGAACAGGCCGAGCGCGATGATCGGCACGCCCAGGTCGCTCGCGCTCTTCAGGTGATCCCCGGCGAGGATGCCCAGGCCGCCGGAGTACTGCGGCAGGGCGCCGGTGATGCCGTACTCGGGCGAGAAGTAGGCGATGCCCGCCGGTGCGTCGGGCCCGAGGGTCTGGAACCAGCGGTCGGAGGCGAGGTAGCCCCTCAGGTCGTCGAGGGTGCGGTTGACCCAGTCGACGTAGCCACCGTCATGGGCCAGTTCCTCCAGGCGCTCGGCCGAGACCTCGCCGAGCAGGCGCACGGGATCCTGGCCGCTGGACTCCCAGAGCACCGGGTCGATCGCCGCGAAGAGGTCGCGCGTGGGCGGGTGCCACGACCAGCGCAGGTTGAGCGACAGCTCCTCGAGCCCGCTGAGGGCGCCAGGCAGGACGGTGCGGACGGTGAATCTGCGGAAGGCTCTCACGCTTCCTACCGTACTGCCCTCACGGGTGCGGATATGCCCGCGCACCCCCATTTCGTGCATGTAATTGCCGGAATCTTCCATGCAACGCAAATTCTTTCACTCTGGTGCCCATGTGCACCGTCCAAGGACGGGTGGAGGCTCCCGGCGAGCACTACAGTTTCGCCTATGGCAAGCGACACGCCCCGTCGTCCCCGCCGCGCTCCGGCCCCCAAGAAGCCTCCCGCACCAGGGCCGTGGCAGCCGATCCAGCTGCCCGTGCCGCCTGAGGTCATCGGCCGCTACCCCATCACGGGAGTGAGCCCCGCCAACCTCTCCGGCAGGCGTCCGGCAGCCGCCGCGGTAGGCGAGCAGGTGCCCATCCAGGTCACGGCATACCGTGAGGGCCACGATTCCATGGGCGTGACCGTGCTGCTGCACCGCCCCGACGGCACGTGCGCCCAGACCGTGCGCATGCAGCCACATGGCGCAGGCCTGGACCTGTGGCAGGCACACGTACGGCCCGACGCAGTCGGCGACTGGTCCTTCACTATCGAGGCATGGGGCAGCCCCTGGGACACCTGGGAGCACCGCGCGACCATCAAGGTGCCCGCCGGCGTAGACGTCGAGCTCGAGCTCACCGAGGGCTCGCTCCTGCTTGCGGCTGCGGCCCAGGCGTCAGGCCTCCCCGACGAAGCGCGGGCGACCTTGCAGACGGCCGCCCGCACGCTCGTCGCCACCTCGCTGCCCGTGCCCGTCCGGCTCGCAGCCGGCACCGACCCCGCCGTCGATCGAGTGATGCGCGAGTACCCGGTTCGCGACCACGTGACGTCCAGCGGCCCGTGGCCGCTGCGCGTGCAGCGCCGGCGCGCACTCGTCGGAAGCTGGTACGAGTTCTTCCCGCGCAGCGAAGGGGCAAGCCTCGATCCCCCGCGCTCGGGCACCTTCGCGACTGCCGCGGAACGACTGCCCGCCGTGGCCGACATGGGCTTCGACGTCGTCTATCTCCCCCCGATCCACCCGATCGGCACCGTCAACCGCAAGGGGCCGAACAACACCCTGACGCCAGGAGCCCTCGACCCGGGATCGCCGTGGGCGATCGGCTCGGCCGCAGGCGGCCATGATGCGGTGCATCCCGACCTCGGCACGCTC
>CAYFLP010000132.1:0-7143 GCA_964344045.1 uncultured Bifidobacteriaceae bacterium | reverse complement strand
CGCGAACATGCGTGAAGTCATGCTCCGATGCTAGGCCGACGAACGGCCGGACGGCCCAGCATCGGCGGTCAGGATTTGCCTCGCGTGTGCTTGGATGCGATATCCGCCTCCGGTCACAGGGATGGTCATGATGAGCGCCCCCATGGGTCAGCAGTACCTCGCATGCGATCCCGTGGGCACGTTTCCCGGGCTCGAGCACGACCCACTGGTCCTGTTCGCACGTGATTTCTGCCGCGACCGGCTCGCGCCGTCCGCCCCTGACGTCGATCGCAACGGTGTCGTGGGGTCCGTCCTGGCGTCCATGGGCCCACTGCTGGGGATGGCCGCGGGTGCCGACCTGGGCGGCAGCGCGGCGACACCGGCGCAGTGGCGCGAGGTCAACGAGCTGATCATGGGCGCGGACGGGACGACCTGGTTCTGCTGGTCCCAGCACCATCCGCTGGTCCGGACGATTGCAGCCGCCCTGCCCTACCTGGGGGAGCACGCGCGGTTTGGGCGCGAACTGCTGTCGGACCTCGTCGCCGGCCGGGCGATTTCCGCCATCTCCTTCTCGCATGTGCGCAAGCCAGGTGCCCCGGCGCTCACGGCCACGCCCGTCGCCGACGGCTGGTCGCTCGCCGGCCGAGTCGACTGGGTCACGGCATGGGACGTCAGTGACGTAGTGCTCGTGATGGCCGAGCATGAGGGGAAGCTGATCCACCTCGTGGTCGACACCATCGCCCAGCCCGGCCTGCAGGTAGGTGAGCCACTCGACCTGATGGCGATGTCGGGAAGCCACACCCGACCGGTCGCCTTCGACAGTGTCGTCGTCCCGCGGTCGAGAGTCGTCGGCGTGCTCCCCAAGGCCTCATGGCTGGCCACGGACGAACGCATCACCGCCCAGCCGAACCCGGCGGCGCTCGGAGTTGCCCGGGCTGCCGTAGCGTCGATCGCCGCGACGGCAGCTGCGCGCAACTGCGAGCGCACCGCTGAAGCGGGGGAGGCGCTTGCGCTGGAAGTGCGCGGCCTGCGCACCCGAAGCTATGCCGCGCTCGACGATGCGAGCACGCCGGTGGCCGAGCTCTTGTCGCTGCGGTCCGCAGGACTCGCGCTGGCCACGCGGGCCGCGGCCGCCGCGCTGACTGCGCGTGGAGGACGTGCGCTCATGGCAGGCGACGAGGCGGAGCGCAGGTACCGCGAGGCGGCCTTCTTGCTGGTGCAGCGCCAGACCGCCATGACTCGCCTAGCATCGCTGGATGCGTGGGCCATTCCGATGGCAGGTGCCGATGTGCCGTAATGCCGATGTGCCGTAATGCCGATCTGCCGTAATGCCGATCTGCCGTCGTGCCAATGAAGGAGACACAGTGACTGCCGAGCCCGCTGCACAGCCCGAGCGCTCGCTCGGGAAGAAGCTCCTGCGCCGCGGCATCGTCGCGGTGCTGCTCATCGCCCTCATGCTCGTGCCCGGCCTCGGCCTCATGGCCCTGACGGGGCAGCCAGCAGCGACGTACGCGGCCCTGGCCACCATCATCAGCGTCTCCGCGATACTCGGCGGCGGCCTGCGCATCGGCCTGATCACGGCCATCGTCGTGTCGCTGCTTGCCCCGCTCGCCGTCATCGCGGGCCTGACCCCCATCACGGGCGCAGCGCTCATGGTCATCATGACCCTCACGGTCGGCCGCCTGGCGACCTTCGGACTGCATCGCGCGACGATGCTCGTGCCCGTGATGCTGGCCTGGCCAATGCTCTCGCCCGTGCCGTGGCTGCCCCATGACGCGATCGACAAGGTGAATGCGCTCCTCGCCAAGCACGGCACCTCGCTGGCGGATGCCCTGACAGCGGCGCTGGGCAGCGGCTCGCCGGCAGCGCCGGGCGGCGGCGCCACCGGCGACGCCACGGCCCACATGATCACCGAACTGCGCATGAACCAGACCTACCTGACCTGGCTCGTGGCGTTCTTCTTCATCGGCGCGATCGTCCCGGTCGTCATCGGCTTCCTCCTGCGCCATCGCCTGCCTGCGCCGAAGCTCACGGAGCATCCGCGCAGCGAGACAGTGCCGTACGCGATCGTCATCACGGCCCTGACGGGCATAGCCACTTTCTACTTCCTGAGCAACCCGTCCCTTCCTGGTGGTGCGTTCATGATCGCCGTGATCTTGGTCCTCACCCAGGTCGGCAACGACATCGCCTGGAGGCTGACCCTCGAACGCGTCATCGGGACTTTCGTCGGCGTGGCGATCTTCATGGGAGTCAACGCGATGGTCGGGTCCACGACCTTCGTCGAGGTCTTCGGCCTGCCCTTCCCGGGGAAGATCTACGCCATCGGCATCGCCTTCTCGGTGGCGGCGATCATGGCCAAGTTCAGCCCGCGACACTGGATCTACTACATCCTCATCGTGCCGACCACTGCGTACCTGAATGCCTTCACGGTCGGCGAGGCTGCCGGCCTGGGCAAGGCGAGGCTCATCGACAACGCCGTGGGGTCGGCCCTGGTGATCGTTGCCGCGCTCGTGACCCTCGGCGCCTCGCACCTGCACGCACGACGCCATCCCGCCAGCAGTCCAGAGCAGGTCAAGGCCTCGCCGGCCTGATCGGCCTCCCGTCGCCGCATGCAACTATTGGGCATGACCAGCGAGAGCGGTGCTGCGCAGCGCGGCCTGCACGCCGACGCCCTGGCGCGAACCCTGCGCCGGCGAACCATCGCGGAGGGCACCATCACGCTGCCGTCCGTGCCGGCCCTCCTCGATGACTACGTCACCACGTGCCTGTCGACATTCTCGGCAATCGGCGTCGAATTCGACGACCAGCAGTGCAGTGAGCTGCGCGAGATCCTGCGCGCCCAACTCGATGAGTCCTTCGCTGCCTCTCCACGCTCGAGCATCGTCATCACGTATGACGTCCCGATCGGCCACATGGTCAACTACCACGTGCGGCCGCAGTGGGCGAGCGTGGAGCAGACCTACGACGGCTGGGTTGCCAACCGCGAGCCGCCCTATTTCGGGCTGGAGCCGGACGCGCGGGTCTGGGCCCTGGCGGGGGAGCACGACGACCCCCGGGCGTGCCCCGTGCTCGACGTGGGTGCAGGCACCGGACGCAACACCCTTGCCCTCGCACGCCGCGGGCATCCGGTCGATGCGCTCGAGATGAGCGGCAGCTTCGCCGACATCCTGCGCGAGGAGGCACGCGCGCAGTCGCTCGGCATCCGCGTGATCCAGCGCGACCTGTTCACCGCGAAGGACTACCTGCCGGGCGACTACGGCCTCGTGGTCGTCTCCGAGGTGACCTCGGACTTCCGGTCGGTCGACGAGCTGCGCCAGATGTTCGAGCTGGCCGCCTCCTGTCTCGTGCCCGGCGGCCGGCTTGTCGTCAGTGCCTTCATCGCCCGCGATGGCTTCGTGCCCGACGACGCAGCCCGGCAGGTCGCCCAGCAGGCCTACTCGATGGTGTTCACGCGCGGGGAGGTCGAATCCGCGGTGGCCGGGCTCCCGCTCGTCCTCGTCGACGACACCTGCGTCTACGACTACGAGGCGGAGCACCAGCCGCGCGAGTCGTGGCCGCCGACGAGCTGGTACGAGGCATGGGTGCTCGGTCAGGACGTCTTCCCGGTCGGCCGCCCCGACAGCCCGATGGAGTTGCGCTGGCTCGTGTTCCGGCAGGCGGACGACGCAGGGGGCGGTCTTGGCGACTGACCCGCGCGCCGACGTGGTCTCGGCGCAGTACGAGCGCTGGGTCTACCCGGAGCCGATCGAGGATCTCCCCGAATGGCTCCGCAGCAACTGGCAGTGGTTCGACCCTGCCATCGCCCACGACGTGCTGTGGCCTGATCGCCCCTATCCGGCGAACCTGCAGATCCTCGTCGCCGGGTGCGGCACCAGCCAGGCCGCGGTGCTCGCCTACGCGAACCCCGGTGCCCACGTGGTGGGCATCGACGTGAGCGCGGCCTCGCTGGCCCATCACGAGGCGCTGAAGGCCCGCTATGGACTGCGCAACCTCGAGCTCCACCGGCTGCCGATCGAGGAGGTCGCGCAGCTGGGACGTGACTTCGACCTGATCGTGTCGACCGGAGTGCTTCACCACCTCGACGATCCGCAGGCCGGCATGAACGCACTGGCCGCCTGCCTGCGCCGCGACGGAGTCCTGGCGCTGATGCTCTACGCGCGCTTCGGCCGCACGGGAGTCGACATCATGGAAGGCGTCTTCCAGGACCTGGGCCTGGGCCAGGAGGAGTCCGCCCTGGAGGTGGTCAGGACAGCACTCGACGTGCTCCCGGCGCAGCATCCGGTGCAGGGCTACCTCGCGAACGCATGGGATACCTATTTCGATGCCGGCCTTGTCGACACGTTCTTGCACGGCCGGGCGCGCGCCTACACGGTCGAGGACTGCCTCGGGCTCGTGGGCGAGTCGGGGCTCGACTTCCAGGGCTGGTTCTTCCACTCGCCGTACGAGCCGGGACGCCTGCCGGGCAATGCCTTCCTCGAGGCCGTGCGCGAGCTTCCCGATGCCACGCGCTGGTCGGTCATGGAGCGCATCAACACCACCAATGCGTGCCACTTCTTCATGGCCTGCCGCCCCGATCGCCCGGCCGGCCAGTACCGCATCGATTCATCGACTGCATCGATGGCGCGTTCGGTGCCCGTGTTCCGTCACGGGTGCGCCCTGGACGGAGAGCTGCTCGTGAAGCCGGGCTGGAGCACGGGTCTCGCCCCTGATGCGCTCGCGATCGCGCGGTACATCGATGGCCAGCGCACTGTCGACGAGATCGACTCACTGGTCTCATCGGCGACCTCGGCGCACGCAGGTGCTGCGGCTGTCGTGCGGGATCTGTGGGAGCAGGACTTCGTCGCCCTGCGCACGGCTCCGCGCTGAGCGAGGCCCCGCCCACCTGAGTGCGAAGGCCCTGGCCATGTGAGCGGAAGGGGCGCTGGCCGACCTGCCGTCGGCGTATTCTTCAGGCTCCTTCACGAATCGGCGTGACCTGCCAACCTGGGGATGGACATGACTCTCACTCGTACCGGCCGCATGGCAACTGGTGTCATCGCAGGCGGAGCCCTGTGCATGGCGCTGCTCGGTGCTACCGCTCACGCGGAGACCGGGCCTGCCTGGAGCTACAGCGGAGCCAACGGACCGCAGGCCTGGGGCACTCTCTCTCCTGCCTATGCCACCTGTGCGGACGGGACGGCACAGTCTCCGATCGACATCACGACGACCAAGAGCGCCAACCTGCGCAACCTGGTCTTCGCGTACCACGTGGGCGAGGCCGGAGTGTTCAACAACGGTCACACGGTGGAGGCCGAGGCCGGTCATGGCGAGGGGAACTCCGTCACCATCGGCAAGGTGACCTACCCCCTCGTCCAGTTGCACTTCCACGCCCCGAGCGAGCACGAGGTGAACGGCAAGCACTACCCGCTGGAAATCCACTTCGTGCACAAGACCGCTGAGGGCAAGATCGCCGTCGTCGGAGTATTCGTCAAGCAGGGCAGCCGCAACGCCGAATGGGCGAAGTTCGTCGACGTCATCCCAGATGCGACGTCCAATCCGAAGGACACCACGATCGAGGACTTCGACTGGGCGAAGCTGCTGCCGGCCAACCAGAAGACCATTCGCTACGACGGCAGCCTCACGACGCCGGGATGCGCCGAGGGCGTCAAGTGGAACGTCATGCCCACCCCGATCGAGATGAGCAAGGCCCAGATCGCGGCCTTCACCGATGCCTACTCAGCCAATGCCCGGCCGGTGCAGCCTCTCGACGGACGTGTGCCGCTGCTCGACGTCAGCTCCAAGTAGCACGGCCGAGGGCCGCACCTCCTGCGCATTCCATCGCGAGCTGCAGGAGTTCTGCGAGTCGGTGGGCCTCGCGGATTCGAGTGCCCGTGCTGCGTGCTAGCACGGTGATGGAGTGGCATTGCCTGGTTTCCAGCGCTCGGCATGATGGGGTATCCACGTGACCACACCTGCCTCCCCGTCGGCGACACCTCAGCCAGCCCGCCGTCCGCTGCCGGCCATGCTCATTGCCGGCATCATCGCCCTGATCCTGGGCTACATAGTCCTGCAATTGGTGAATGCGGGCATCCACCTCGTGTGGGAGACAGTGCCCGGCAACTGGCAGGACACCCCGATCTGGTACGTGACAGGCGTGCTCGTCGTTGCCGCGGTGGCGGTATTCGTCGTGCGCAAGAACGTGGGCGACGCGGGGCATTCGCCCTTGGCAGGCATAGGCGTCTCCCCGCTGGAGCCGAAGGACTACGTCGGCGCGATCCTCGCGATCCTCGCCTCGCTGTGGGGCGGCATCGTCCTCGGCCCGGAAGTCGCCCTGGTATCCACCGGTTCCATGGTGGGCACCGTGGTCGCCACGAGGATGGGCTTCACGGGCGAGAAGGACGCCAAGCGCGTGGTCGGCATGGGTGCCCTGGGTGCGATCCTGGCCCTGGTCGTCGGACCACTGCTCTCGGGAAGCGCGACGCTCAGCGACACTCCTACGTCCATCGAGTTCGACCAACTCGCGTGGGCGATTGCCGTCGCCGTGGTGGCCACCATCGCCGTGACCGTCGCGCGGCTCATCGCAGCCTTGTTCGCGCGCGCAGCGGGCAAGGGCCCGCACCTGCCGATTCTCATCATCTCGGCGCTCATCATCGCTGCGGCCGCGCTGATCGTGCAGGCGATGACCGATCAGTCGGTCATGATGGTGGTCACCTCGGGCGAGGAGATGATCAGCGACCTTCCGACGATCACCTCGATCTCGACCATCGTTGCCATCCTCATCTTCAAGACCATCGCCTACGCCGCATCCCTTGGCTCGGGCTTTCGTGGCGGACCGTTCTTCCCTGCCATGTTCGTCGGCGCGGCCGCTGGTCTGCTGTTCGCCCTGATCCTCCCCGACGGGCCGACGATCGTCGCGGCCATTGCCGTCGGCGTCGTGGCCGCGACCATCGCCACTGCAGCCATGTCGTGGCGCACCGCGGCGATCCTCGGCGTCGTTCTGGGCTTCTTCATGGGCGGCTGGGCATTGATCCCCGCCTCGTTGATCGGTGCGATGGTTGCCCGGGCCATCCCGCGCCTGGGCGATCGCATCGTCGCGAAGGAAGTCGACCAGAACGCGCACTGACCCACAACCCGGGCGAGGTGACCGTGTGCTGCACGACAGACGATGACATTCATCGCGTCGAA
>CAYFLP010000131.1:914-7206 GCA_964344045.1 uncultured Bifidobacteriaceae bacterium | reverse complement strand
CCGCGGCCCAGGCCTGGGCCGCGGTCGTGAGGACATTGGTGGAGCCGGGCACGTACGACATGCGCTCGCGCGTCGCTTCGACGGCCATGCGCGCCGCTGAGCGCGGCGAGTCGGCCATCAGCATCGACTCGGCGATCACTGCCCGGGAGGCGTCCTCGCGCGCGCTGTCGACGTATTCGGTCGGGACGAGGAACTCGGCCCAGCGATCGCGCGCGGCCTCCGAGCGCAGATCCGCCCACGTCCCGCCGAGATAGGCCATTGGCACTGTTGCTGTGTCGACGGTGCTCGTCGCCACGACCTCGAGGATGCGATGCGGGACATGCACGTCGAAGGCCTCGACCCAGGCCCCCCAGTAGTCGCGGTAGGTCTGCACCGAGGGCTGTGGATGCACCTCGAGCGAATGGCTGATCAGGAACTGGCCGTCGCCGCTCAGCGGGGTCATGCGCACCTCATTGAACGACGCCTCGACGACGTCGGCATAGCGGTAGCCGGTGCGATGGCGGATGCTGAGCCGACGACTGGGCCCATTGCCGCTCGGGCCGGCCATCAGTGGCTCCACACGATCGTGCCGTGCTGACGGAAGAACGAGCGGTTGGCCTCGTCGGTGGCCTGCGTCGCTGCATCGCGCGTGCGCATGACGTACGAGTCGATGTCCGCGGCCGAGGGCTCGCGTGCGTACTCGAGCTCCGAGCGCATGATGCCGATGACGCGCAGGACAGCTGCGCTCTCGTGCAGGCCCAGGGACTGCAGGGCACGCACGGCTTCCTCGGCATCGACCGCGCAGGCGAGCATGGAGCGAGGAAAGGCACGGTCGAGGACGAGGAATGCCCGCGCGCTGTCGGCATTCATCAGGCGGCCGGTGCGAAGGAAGGGTGACAGGGCGCCGGACGCGCGAAGGACAGCGGCCGGTCCGGAGGAGCGCCAAAGGAGGTCGTGGCGCACGCTGAGCAGCCGCGCGACCATGTCGATCCGCTCCAGCTCGCGGCCGAGCACGAGGAACCAGTAGGCCTCGTCGCGGGGCATCGTCCAGTCGATGACTCCGTTGACGACGAGGAGGCGCTCCAGAACCCGGTGCAAGGTGATGCCCGGGCTCGCGGTCGACATCAGGCCTCGTGACACGGCGAGGTGCGTGGCGTTGAGGGCCTCGAAGGTGTCCTGCGACAAGGACTCGCGGATCGCTCGGGCGTTCGCCCTCGCCGATGCGATGGAGCCGGCGATGGTCGACGCATCGAACTCCGTCCCGATCACGCGAGTGACGAGGTCGGCGGCCGTCACCTCACCGGCATCGGCCGTCGAGATGCCAAGTGCATCGAGCAGCACCGCGCAGCCCCAGGACTCGGGAATCGCCCGATCCTGCACCAGCAGCTGGTGGTGCTCGGCGAGCAGCCGCGTGGTGGCCTCGGCCCTTTCGACGTATCTGCCGAGCCAGAAGAAGGATTCCGCGATGCGACTCAGCATGGGGGTTCCTCCTGCCGTGCCTGCTGTGCCTGTTGCTGCTGTCGCTCCTGCTGCACGATGCGGTCGTCATGCGCAGAAGGCGAGTTGCGCCGGCCGGCGAGGGCCGAGTGATCGTTCACCGGCACCGATGGGCCGTCGTCGGACACCTGCTCGGCGGTGCCTGCCAGGGGCTGGCGCTGCAACGAAGACCCGTCGTCGAGGACCCAGGTGTCCTTCGAGCCGCCGCCCTGGCTGGAATTGACGACGAGGCTTCCCTCGGGCAGCGCCACGCGGCTCAGGCCGCCGGGGAGCACGAATACGCTCGTGCCGTCGTTGACGGCGAACGGGCGCAGGTCGACGTGCCTGGGAGCGATACGCCCTCCGTCGACGACAGTGGGGCTCGTGGAGAACACCACGACCGGCTGGGCAATCCAGTCCCGTGGATTCGCGATCACTGCTGCGCTGACCTGCTGCAGTTCCTGCTCGCTGGCACTGGGACCCATCACCAGGCCGTACCCGCCGGAACCATCGGCCGGCTTGACGACCATGCGGTCGACATTCGCGAGCACGTGGGCGCGCTGATCGGGGTCCGTGAGGTCGTACGTGTCGACATTGGGGAGGATCGGCTCCTCGTTCAGGTAATAGCGGATGAGCGCGGGCACATACGGGTAGACCGCCTTGTCGTCGGCCACCCCGTTCCCGATGGCATTCGCGATGGCCACGTGGCCGCTGCGGGCTGCATTGATGAGCCCTGGTACTCCCAGCACGCTGTCGGGGCGCAGGTGCACCGGGTCGAGGAAGTCGTCGTCGATGCGTCGATAGATCACGTGCACGGGCTCGGGCCCTGAGGTGGTGCGCATCCACACGCGCGAATCGCGGCAGTACAGGTCGCGGCCCTCGACGAGCTCGACCCCCATGTGGCGGGCCAGGAAGGCATGCTCGTAATGGGCGGAGTTGTGCACGCCTGGGGTGAGCACCACGACGGTCGGCTCGCTGACTCCCGGCGGAGCGGCAGCTCGCAGTGCAGCGAGCAGCTGGCTCGGGTACTCCTGCACCGAGCGGATCCTCTGGTCGGCGAAGATCTCGGGTAGCACGTGCGCCAGGGTTCGCCTGTTCTCGAGGACGTAGGAGACACCCGACGGATTGCGGAGGTTGTCCTCGAGGACGCGAAAGGCTCCCTGCTCGTCGCGGATCAGGTCGATGCCCGACACATGGATGCGGACCCCGTTCGCCGGCTCGATGCCCGCCGCCTGACGGTGGAAGTGCGTCGAGGTGGTGACCAAGCGGCGCGGGATCAGGCCGTCGTCGAGCACCTGCCCCGGCCCGTAGACGTCGGCGAGGAAGGCTTCCAGGGCGCGCAGCCGCTGGGCGACCCCGGACTCGATCGTGCGCCATTCGTCGGCGGCGATGAGCCTGGGGATGAGGTCCATGGGCAGGGGGCGCTCGCGCTCTCCCAGCGTGAACGTGATGCCGTGGCGGTCGAGGTAGGCATCGCGCTGCTGGGCGCGCTCGGCCAGGCCGTCGGCACCGAGGGCACCGAGGGTGCCGAGCAGTTGGCCATGGGTTTCGCGCGGACTGCCGTCCGGCAGCAGCATCTCGTCGAACGCCATGGCACCCCCTTTCGGCCTCGTCGCACCGCGTGATGCACGCCACGCTAGGAAGCGCGTGTTTCCATCCAGTTGCCGGAAGAATTCGCGGAGCGACACATTGCCGGTTGCCGGTCAGGCATCGCCAGCTCGGGGCCTCTAGGCTCTGAGGAAAGTCTGGCGCAGGCGGCCAGCCACGAGAGGTGGATTCGAAGGTGCTCATCGGCATTCCCCGTGAGGAGCGGCCTGCGGAAACCCGCGTAGCCGCGACCCCGAAGACCGTTGCCCAGCTCATCGGGCTCGGCTATGACGTTGTCGTGCAGGCGGGAGCCGGCTCGCGCTCGGCCTTCACCGACGATGCCTACCGCGAGGCGGGGGCCTCGGTGGGCTCGGCGGCCGAGGCCTGGGCTGCGGACATCGTCTTACACGTGAACCCCCCGGACGACGACGAGCTGGCCCAGCTCAGCGACGGTGCGACGCTCGTCAGCCTCATGAGCCCGGCACTGCATCCCGAACTCGTCGACAAGCTGGCGTCCCGGCCTATCACGGCGATGGCCATGGACGCGGTTCCGCGCATCTCGCGCGCGCAGTCCCTCGACGTGCTCAGCTCGATGGCGAACATTGCGGGGTACCGCGCGGTCATCGAGGCGGCAAACCTCTTCGGCCGCTTCTTCACCGGTCAGGTCACGGCGGCGGGCAAGGTGCCGCCCGCGAAGGTCCTCGTCGCAGGCGCGGGTGTCGCAGGCCTCGCGGCCATCGGTGCTGCCGGTTCGCTTGGTGCCATCGTGCGCGCGACTGATCCGCGCCCGGAAGTGGCCGACCAGGTGAAGTCGATGGGCGGGGAGTACCTGTCGATCGAATCGCCTGAGACAGAGGTGAGCGCGACGGGCTACGCGAAGGAGATGGGCGACGACTACAAGGTCCGCGAGGCGAACCTGTACGCCGAGCAGGCAAAGGACGTCGACATCATCATCACCACGGCCCTCATCCCCGGCCGGCCCGCTCCCCGCCTGATCACGCGGGAGATGGTCGCCTCCATGAAGCCAGGCTCGGTCATCGTCGACCTGGCTGCCCGCAATGGCGGCAACGTCGAGGGCTCAGAGCCCGATGAGGTCGTGGTCACGGCGAACGGCGTGACCATCATCGGCCACACCGACCTCGCGGGGCGACTTCCTGCCCAGGCCTCTCAGCTCTACGGCACCAACCTGGTCAACCTCATGAAGCTCATGACTCCCGAGAAGGATGGCCAGCTGGTCGTCGACTGGGACGATGTCGTGATCCGCACCATGACGGTCGCCCGCAACGGCGAGAAGACCTGGCCACCGCCCCCCGTTCAAGTGTCAGCGGCGCCAGCGGTCGCCCCGGCCGCCGCGCCCGCGCCGGTGGCTGAGAAGAAGCCGATGTCGGCGGGTCGCAAGACCGCCCTGGCAGCGCTCGCTGCCATCGCCTTGTTCCTCATCACCGCGGCGGCACCCGACGGCCTGACCGGCAACATCACGGTCTTCATCCTCGCCATCGTCATCGGCTTCTACGTCATCGGCAGCGTGCACCACGCCCTGCACACTCCACTGATGTCGGTGACGAATGCCATCTCGGGCATCATCATCGTCGGAGCACTGCTGCAGATCGGCACGGGAAGCACGGTCGTGACCGTGCTCGCCTTCGTCGCGATCCTGCTGGCGAGCATCAACATCTTCGGCGGCTTCGCCGTCACCCGCCGCATGCTGGGGATGTTCCAGCGATGACCATCGAATCCATGGCAACGGCGGCCTACCTCGTCGCAGCGATCCTGTTCATCCTGAGCCTGGCGGGCCTGTCGAAGCACGAGTCCGCCAAGCAGGGCGTCACCTACGGCATCGCCGGCATGGTGCTCGCCCTCGTCGCAACCATCACCCTGGCAGTCGCCGGCCATGGCGAGCAGTCGGGCATGACCACCGTGGGCATCGTGCTCATGGTGGTCGCGATCATCGGCGGTGCTGCCATCGGCCTATGGCGTGCGCGGGTCGTGCAGATGACCGGCATGCCCGAGCTCATCGCCCTTCTGCACAGCTTCGTCGGGCTCGCGGCCGTGCTCGTCGGCTGGGCTGCGTACTACTCCGTCGAGGTGAACGGCGCCGCGCAGACCGAGGTCGCACCCGACCTGCTGGGCATCCATCACGGCGAGGTCATCGTCGGAGTGTTCATCGGTGCGGTGACCTTCACCGGCTCGATCGTCGCATTCTTGAAGCTGTCGGCGCGCATCGACTCCAAGCCGATGGTGCTGCCGGGCAAGAACTTCCTGAACATCGGTGCCTTGGTCGTCTTCCTGGCCCTGACCGTGTGGTTCGTCATCTCGCCGAACGTGTGGCTGCTGGTGGCCGGCACGGTGCTGGCTCTCCTGCTCGGCTGGCACCTGGTGGCCTCGATCGGCGGCGGCGACATGCCGGTTGTCGTGTCGATGCTCAACAGCTACTCCGGCTGGGCCGCGGCGGCATCGGGCTTCCTGCTCAGCAACAACCTGCTCATCGTCACGGGTGCCCTGGTCGGGTCGTCCGGTGCGTACCTGAGCTACATCATGTGCCGGGCGATGAACCGCTCGTTCATCTCGGTCATCGCCGGCGGGTTCGGCATCGAACAGGCCTCGTCCGACGACACCGACTATGGCGAGCACCGCGAGATCACTGCCGAGGAGGTCGCCAGTCTCCTGGCCGACGCCCACTCGGTGGTCATCACACCCGGCTACGGCATGGCCGTCGCGCAGGCGCAGTACCCGGTTGCCGAGCTGACCCGCGAACTGCGCGAGCGCGGCATCGAGGTTCGCTTCGGAATCCATCCGGTCGCCGGACGCCTGCCTGGCCATATGAACGTCCTGCTCGCCGAGGCGAAGGTGCCCTACGACATCGTCCTGGAGATGGACGAGATCAACGACGACTTCCCGCAGACCGACGTCGTGCTGGTCATCGGAGCCAACGACACGGTGAACCCGGCCGCCGAGGAGGATCCGGGCTCGCCGATCGCCGGCATGCCCGTGCTGCGCGTGTGGGAGGCCAAGGACGTCATCGTGTTCAAGCGCTCGATGGCAGTGGGCTACGCCGGAGTGCAGAACCCGCTGTTCTTCCGCCCCAACTCGTCGATGCTCTTCGGCGATGCGAAGGATCGGGTGGAGGACATCCTCAAGGCCCTGTAACCGCACCCCCTGCATCGAACGGCGGGTTGTGGCTCATTTCCTCGCGGAAATTGAGCCACAACCCGCCGTTCGATGCAGGCAGGGGGGCTGGGCGGGGGGGGGT
>CAYFLP010000131.1:542-904 GCA_964344045.1 uncultured Bifidobacteriaceae bacterium | reverse complement strand
GGGGTAGTGCCGGTCGGCTACTCAGCCGAGCCGTAGAGGCGGTCGCCCGCGTCGCCGAGGCCGGGCACGATGTAGCCCTTCTCGTTGAGCTTCTCGTCGATCGATGCGGTGACTACCGTGACATTGAGATCGCGCCCGGCGAAGGCCTGCTCCATGTGGGCGATGCCCTCGGGAGCGGCCAGCAGGCAGATCGCCGTGACATCGCGCGCGCCCCGCTCGAAGAGCAGGTCGATCGCCGCGACCAGGGTGCCGCCCGTGGCCAGCATCGGGTCGAGGACGAAGACCTGGCGATCGTGCAGGTCATGCGGGAGCCGCTCAGCGTAGGTCGAGGCCAGCAGTGACGACTCGTCGCGCACCATGCC
>CAYFLP010000131.1:0-532 GCA_964344045.1 uncultured Bifidobacteriaceae bacterium | reverse complement strand
CGACCTCGGCCGTGGGCATCAGCTTGGTCATGCCGTTGAGCATGCCGAGGCCGGCGCGCAGGATGGGCACCACGATGGGGCGCGGCTCTGCCAGCTCGACCCCGGTCGTGGGGGAGACGGGCGTGACGATGTCGACCGGCACTACGCGCAGGTTGTCGGTTGCCTCATACGCGAGCAGCGTGACGAGTTCCTCAGCAAGCAGGCGGAAGGTGGCCGATGAGGTCTGTTCCCGGCGCAGCCGGGTGAGCTTGTGGGCGACGAGCGGATGGTCGATGACGAGGGTGCGCATATCGCGAGACTAGTCGTCGGCTTCACGCGAAGCCGAGGAACGTGCCACGATGGTGCGATGAGCGACAACATGGACGAATCGGCCGTGGCCGATGCCCTCGACGAGGAGTCAGTCGACTTCGCAGTTGCCGCCTATCGGGAGGAAGGCGCCTGGGTCGTCGCGGCCCTTCCCGCCGCTTCCGTTGCCACCCTTGACGCGCTCGATGCATCCCTTCGACGACTGCCGGGGGAGGGCGGGGTACTG
>CAYFLP010000130.1:0-7255 GCA_964344045.1 uncultured Bifidobacteriaceae bacterium | reverse complement strand
GTTCAGCACGAGGTTGTCGGCGATGGAGTACTGGGCAACCAGGCCGTCCTTCTCGCGGTCCTCGGGCACGTGCCCCACGCCCATGGCGTGCACTGCATGCGGCGAGGCGCCCAGCGTGCTGCGGCCCTCGACGGTCAGTGCCTGCGCCTTGCACGGGCGCAGGCCGGTCAGGGCCTCGACGAGCTCGCGCTGCCCGTTGCCCTCCACGCCGGCGATGCCGACGATCTCGCCGGAACGCACCGACAGGCTCACGTCGCGCAGTGCCGGGAGGCCGAGGTCGTTCTGGGCCGACAGGCCGCTGACGTCGAGCACGACCTCGCCGGGCGCGGCCGGTGCCTTGGCCACCGACAGGAGCACGCTGCGCCCGACCATGAGCTGGGCCAGGCCCGCCTGGTCGGTCTCGGCCGGCGTGGTGCGTCCGACCGCCTTGCCGCCGCGCAGTACCTCGATCGTGTCGGCCACCGCGAGCACCTCGCGCAGCTTGTGCGTGATGAAGATGACTGCCACGCCCGAGTCCGCGAAACCCTGCATGACGGCGAGCAGCTCGTCGGTCTCCTGCGGGGTGAGAACCGCAGTCGGCTCGTCCATGATCAAGATGTCGGCCTTGCGGTACAGCGCCTTGAGGATCTCGACACGCTGCTGCGCGCCCACGGGAAGGTCCTGTACGCGGGCATCCACGTCGACCTTGAGGCCGTACTGCTCGGAGAGCGCCTGCACCTGTGCGCGCGCCTTATTCATGTTGACGAACGGCCACCTGTTCGGCTCGTCTCCCAGGATCACGTTCTCGGCGACGGTGAAGACGGGAACCAGCTGGAAGTGCTGGTGCACCATGCCGATGCCCGCCTTGATCGCATCGCGTGCGCTGGAGAACCTCACCTGCTTGCCCTGCACCAGGATCTGGCCCTCGTCGGGCGTGTACAGGCCGTAGATCATCTTGACCAGCGTGCTCTTGCCCGCGCCGTTCTCGCCCAGCAGGGCGAGGATCTCGCCCTTGCGCACGGTGAGGGAGACATCCTCGTTGGCGATGACGCCGGGGAACCTCTTGGTCAGGCCCCGTGCCTCGAGCACGACCTCGCCTAGCTCGCGCATGGCCTCACTCCTTCTCATACGGCTTGCCCACGGCAGCCGGAGGAGTGATGCGGCCGGAGACGGCCGCAAGAAGGACGATGGTCAGGACGTACGGGAGCATGTTGATGAACTGCGGCGGGATGGCGAGGACGTCGTCGGCCTGCAGCTGGCTGGCCACGCCCTGGGTCAGGCCGAAGAACAATGCGGCGAACATTGCCCCAAGCGGGTTCCAGGCTCCGAAGATCATGATCGCCAGCGCGGTGAAGCCGCGCCCGGCCGTGAAGCCGCGCTCGAAGGTGCCTGCTGCCTCGAGCGAGAGGTACGCACCGGCGAGGCCGGCGAGCGCGCCCGCCAGGGTGACGTTGATGAACCGCGAACGCTGCACGTTGATGCCGGACGTGTCGGCGGCACTGGGCTTCTCGCCGACCGAACGGGTGCGCAGGCCCCAGATGGTGCGGAACAGCAGCACCCACAGCACGATGGCGATCAGGATCGCCGCGTAGGTGAACGGGCCGTTGTTGAACAGCACCGGGCCGATGAGCGGGATGTCCGACAGCAGCGGGATGGTGACTGTCGGCATGACGCCCGGAAGCGTGAAGCCCTGCGCATAGAAGAAGCTGGTCAGGCCCGTTGCCAGGATGTTGATCACCGTGCCCGCGATGATCTGGTCCATCTTCCAGGTGACCGCTCCGACGGCGAGGAACGCGCCCATGATCATGCCGGTGCCCACGCCGATGAGAGCGCCGGCAATCAGGTTGCCGGTGATGGCCGCGCCGAAGAAGCCCGCGAAGGCACTCATCAGCATCTGCCCCTCGATGCCGATGTTGATCACGCCCGAGCGCTCGCAGACGATGCCCACCATGGCGGCCAGGATCAGCGGCACGGCATAGCGCAGCGAGAACGAGAGCACGGAGACCGTGCGCACCTCGTCCAGGAAGAAGGCGACGAGGATCGCGGCGACCAGGATGCCGCCGAGGATGTAGCCCCACCTTGCGCTCATGCGCCCCACCCCGATGTGACCGTCGCCTGCGTGCCTGCGCGCCGGCGGAAGATCATCCGGCTGACGATCGGTGCTGCCACGAACAGCAGGGTCAACGCGAGGATGACGTCGACCACCTCGGGCTCGATGCCCGTCTCGAACTGCAGTGCCGCCGCCCCTGCGCGCAGGGTGCCGACCAGGATCGCGGCGGGAATGGCCGCGATCGGGTTGGCGCGAGCCAGCAGGGCGATCGTGATGCCGTCGAACCCGAGGCCGGCATTGAAGGCGGGCTCGAAGCGCCCTGTCACGCCCAGGGTCTCGATCGACCCGCCCAGGCCGGCCAGCGCACCGCTCACCGCCATGGCCAGCACGATCGTGCCGCGCACGGAGATACCCGCGTAGCGTGCCGCACTGGCGTTCAGGCCCACCGTGTTGAAGCGGAAGCCGGCGGTGGTCCGCATCAGGAACCAGCCGAAGAACAGCGCGACCAGGATGGCCAGGACGAAGCCCAGCGGGATGTCGCCGAGATGCGGGATGGCGGCAGTCTCGGCGATCTTGGGCGTCCGGGTCAGCGGCTGGCCGGGCTCCTTCAGCGGCCTGCTCGCCAGCCAATCGACCAGGGCAATGGCAATGCTGTTGAGCATGATGGTCGTGATGACCTCGGACACATTGCGGTAGGCGCGCAGCACTCCGGCGATCGAGGCCCACGCTGCGCCGCACAGCATGCCGAAGGCAAGCGCGAACGGGATGTGGAGCACCAGCGGCATCGTGAAGGCGTAGCCCGCCCAGGCAGCGCCGACAGCGGCCATCAGCAGCTGGCCCTGTGCGCCGATGTTGAACAGGCCAGCACGCAGGCCGACGGTCACGGCCAGGCCAGTCAGGATCAGCGGGGTCGACTTCTCCATGGTGCGCATGAGGCCCTCGGGCGTGCCCAGCGCATTGGAGAACAGGACCCAATAGGCCTCGAAGGGATTGACTCCCTGCTGCCAGATCAGCAGCGCCCCGATGGCGAATGCGAGCAGTACCGAGACGACGGGGATCAGCAGGCTCGGGATCTTGTCGAGCGGACCGCTGCGGCGCGGGTCAGGGTCGGTGAAACCCAGGTCAGTGCGCGCCGGATCCGTCGTAGTCATGATTCGGGCATCCTGTCACATTTCGCCGCGCGATAGTCACCGACGAATGCAAATGGGGGCAGTGCGGCAACCCGCACTGCCCCCACCTTGCTCAGTCGAACTAGCCGACCTGGACACCCGTCTGGATCGAGCCGTCCTGCAGGCCTGCGATGACGTCGGCGACCTTGGTCTTGACGTCAGCCGGCACGGCGGCATCGGTGTCGTGGTAGTCGGCCAGGCCGGTGGCGCCGAAGACGTTGCCCGGCGCGAAGGTGCCTTCCTTGACGGAGGTCACGAGCTCGGCAGTGCCGTCCTTGAGCTTCTTCTCAGCCGAGGTGAGCAGGCACTTCTGCGCCTCGGGAACGGTGTTGTACTGGTCGGTGTCGACACCGATGCAGAACACGGTCGAGCCAGCGCCCGGATCCTTGGCGATCTCGATGAGGGCACCGTTGCCGGTCTTGCCGCCCGCGCCGAAGATGATGTCGTTGCCCTGGGCCAGCTGCTTCTTGGCCTCGGCCGCGCCCCACTCGGGATCGTTGAACGCGTTGTTCGCCTCGTGGTAGACGATGGTGACCTTCGCATCGGGCTTGGCCGCCACGACGCCGTTCTTGAAGCCCTCGCCGAACATCTTGACGGGCAGAACCGTGTCGGTGCCGAGGACAGCGCCCACGTTGCCGGTCTTGGTCATCAGGCCAGCGAGGTAGCCGGCTGCGTAGCCTGCCTGGTCCTCGTGGAAGACGAGGCCGTCGAGGTTGGGCAGCTCGGTCGCCTGGAACTGGTCAACGCCGATGAACTTGGTGTTGGGATTGTCGGTGGCAGCCTGTGCGGTCGCCTCGCCCATGAGGAAGCCCACGGTCACGATGGCGTCGTAGTTCTTGGCCACGAACTGGTTGATGTTGTTCAGGTAGTCCTTGGGATCGGTGGTCTCGATGTACTTCGAGAAGCCGCCGACGGCAGCGGCGGCCGCCTGGGCGCCTTCCCATGCGGACTGGTTGAACGACTTGTCGTCGACCTTGCCGGTGTCGGTGACGAGGCCCACGCAGAACTGGCCGGGATCGGCGCAGTTGCTGTCGTCGACGGTCTCGGCGGCAGCCTCAGTGGCGGCAGCAGCCTCAGTGGCGGCCTCGGAGGGGGCCTCAGTGGCTTCCTCTGCGGCAGCAGCCGAAGTGGCCGCGGCAGTCGTGGCAGTGCTGGACGAGCCGGAGCTCGACGAGCAGCCTGCGATGAGGAGCGCGCCTGCGGCGACGCCCGCGATCAGGAGCTTGCGATGCATATGCATCCCTTTCTCGGAGGAATAAGTCCTTGCACCCTAACCGAGCGGTACGGGCCCGAACGAACCGGAAATCGACGCGCAACCAACTCGTTACGCAGAACGCCGATGACCTTTGTCACATCGGGTCACTGATGGCCCGAGGCCGACCATCCAGCATCGATGGCGAGCGTTGCCCCTGTGATTCCTGAGGCAGAAGGGGAGACGAGGAAGGCCACCCCGGCGGCTACCTCGCGGGCGGTCACCGGCCGCCCCAGGGGTGCCGTCCGCGTCCACCACGCATGGCCCGAGGGCCAGCTCTCGGCGAGGCCCGGGCGGTCGATCAGGCCGGGGAGCACCGCGTTCACCCGCAGCGGGGCCAGCTCCGCGGCTGCCGTCCGGGTGAAGCTGAGCAACGCGGCCTTGGAGGCCGCATAGGCGCCATGGCCGGCCAGCGGGGAGTGCGCCTCGATGGATGCCACGTTCACCACGCTCGATGCGCCCGCCGCGTGCACGAGGCGGGTCAGCTCGACGGCCGCCACGAGGTTCACCTCGAGCACCTCGCGCCAGGCAGGTGCCTGGCCCTCGCCCATCGGCGTCGGCGACTGGTCCGCCGCGTTGTTGACCAGCGAGCGCACCGGCCCGAGCGAGGCGATGACATCGGCAACGAGCCCGGCGCAGGCCGCGGTGCCGGCGGCCAGGTCTGCGGCGAAGCCGGCCGCCACGAGCCCCTCGTCGCACAGCAGGCGCGCGGCGGCGTCCGCGTCGGCCTGGGTGCGCGCATGCACGGCGACGGCCATGCCCGCCTCGCCGAGCGCGCGCGCGATCTCCAGTCCCAGCCCCCGGGACGATCCGGTCACGAGTGCGATGTCAGGCACGGATCAGCTCCCGTGCCAGGCCCGCGGCCTCGGCTGGCCAGCCGGCGAGGTCGGTGGACGCATCCGCGAGCTCGAATCCGGTGAAGGCCGGGGCCAGCATGCACACCACCAACGACCACTCGCCCGTGGTCCGTGCGCCCTGCCAGCACCCTGCAGGGACTCGCACCGCGGCCTCGTGCCGCAGCTCGCTGCTGATCAAGGTCACCCCGGCTGCCAGGTCAGGTGCGAGCACGACCTGCTCGACGGGCGCGCCTGCGACATGGATCCACGCCTCGTCCTCGCGCAGCCGGTGCAGCGCGCTGAAACCGTCCGGGGTGAGCAGGCAGTAGATGGCATTCGCGTAGTCCGTGCGCCACAGAACGCGGATCCACACCCCTTCGCCCTCGAGGTACTCCAGCCCCAGGTGCGCGATGACTCCTTCAGCGCTCAATGCGCCGAGCGAGCCCGGATCGACCGCGGTCGCCTCGGTCATGCGCCGACTCGCGCATCGGCCTCGGCGAGCAGCGCAGCGACGTCGACATGGACCGGCACCCGCTGGTCGACCACCAGGTTGCCAGCGACGACGACATCGCGCACATCCGAACGCCCCGCGGCGAACACGACCGCCGTGTGCGGGTCATGCAGGGGCGTCAGGTGCGGGACCCGCGTGTCGAGCGTGATGAAGTCCGCTTCCTTGCCGGCTTCCAGCGAGCCGATGCGGTCGCCCAGCCCAATCGCGCGCGCGCCGTCGAGGGTCGCCATGCGGACGATGTCGGCAGCGCCGATCGCCGCAGGGTCATGGTGCACGAGCCGGGCGAGGTTCGCGGCCAGCCGCATGACCGCGAACATGTCGAGGTCGTTGCTCGACGAACAGCCGTCGGTGCCCAGCCCCACGCGAATGCCATCGGCCCGGTATCCGACGATGTCGGCGGCCCCGCTCGCGAGCTTCAGGTTCGACCCGGGGCAGTGGGCCACGCTTGCACCGGCCTGCGCCACCGCGGTGCGATCGGCAGCGTCGAGCCGAACCCCGTGGGCGAGCACCGGGGCCAGCGGCAGCACGCCGCTTTCGCGCAGGCAGTCGACCGGCCGCATGCCGCGGGACTGGAATGTCTGGGCGTTCTCCTCGTCGTTCTCGGAGCAGTGCGTGTTGACGAAGCCGCCCTGGGCACGTGCCACCTCGCCGATCTCGCGCAGGTGCGCGACCTCGACCGTGAACGGCGCATGCGGCATGTGCACGATAGGCACGCGCGGACCGCCGATCTCGGCGAGCAGGCCCGGCCACCGTTCGGCGAGATCGCGCCGCTCCTGCCACGAGAGGTTGTCGGGACCGGGGAACGAGAAGTAGACGGGGCCGATGACATGGCGAAGTCCGGCAGCGACGGCCCCCCGATGGGCGGCCTCGGGATGGAAGTACATGTCGAGCGCGGTCGTCGTTCCGCCCAGCAGGGACTCGACGGCACCGAGCCTGGCGCCGAGCTCGACGCCGACCGGATCCATCACCCGGGCCTCCTCGGCCCAGACCAGCTCCAAGAAGCCCTGCAGGTCGACGTTCTCCGCCACCCCGCGCAGCAAGGTCATCGGCAGGTGGGTGTGCAGGTTCACCAGGCCCGGCATCAGCACATGCCCGCGGGCATCGATCACCCGGTCGGCATCGACCATCGGGTCGACGTCCGCTGCCGGCCCGATGGCGACGATGATCCCGTCGCGCACCGCCAAGGAGGCATCCTCGATGACCCGTGACTGGTCATCGCAGACCAGCGCGTACCGCGCATGGCTGACGAGCAGGTCGGCCTTCACTCGCACGCCCTCACTCGCCTACCTGCGCGGCGAGGCGGCGCGCAGCCTCGACCAGGATGAGCCCGACCGTCTCGGCCCCTGCCGCGACCACGGCCATGACATCGTCGATCGCGATCTCCGGCCCCTGCCCGGCGGCCGGGTTCGCCACGAGGCACAGCGACGCGTACGGCAGGCCCTTCTCCTTCGCGAGGAC
>CAYFLP010000129.1:0-7257 GCA_964344045.1 uncultured Bifidobacteriaceae bacterium | reverse complement strand
GGCCGCGGTGTCGTCATGCCCGGGCTCCTGGAGCGAGGCGAGTGCCTGCTCCGTGGTGAACGCCGGGGAGAATCCGAGCACCTCGCGCATGGCAGTGGTGTCGAGCCCGCGACCGAAAGTGAGCAGGCGTACCACCTCCGGAGTGAAGTCCGCATGCCGCGAGGGCCCCAGCGTGCGGCCTACGGTGGGCAGCACGAAGGCCGGTACCGCGACGGACGCACGCCCCAGGCGGCGAAGCGCCTGCGAGAGGACGACATTGCCGTCACCGGCGATGTTGAAGACCCCGTGCGCGGGGGAATGCACCGACGCGCAGAGTGCCGCGACGGCGTCGTCCTCGTGCACGAACACCAGGCGCGGGTCGAAGCCCAGCACGGTCGGCACGACCCTCATGCGGAAGTAGGAGGTCATGCCCGTGGTGATCCGCGGGCCCAGGATGTTCGCCAGCCGCAGGGTCGTGACGGCCACGTCCGGCCTTCGCCGCGCGAAACCGCGCACGTAGCCCTCTACTTCGACGGAGTCCTTGGCCCAGCCGGAGGTCGGCGCATCGCGAGGGTCCATGTCCTCGCTGAACATGGCCGGGTCCCGCGGGCCGGCACCGTAGACGGCGCCCGTGGACTTCACCACCAGGCGCTGGACACCAGGGGCCCGCTGGCATGCGGCCAGCAGTTGCATGGTGCCGATGACGTTGATTTCCTTCATCGTCGAGCGGCTGCCGGCCTGGCGAGATGTCGCGATCGAACCGGCGTGCACGACCGTGTCGACCGCTTCCTCGCCGAGGACCTTGGCGATCACCGGATTGCGGATATCGGCGCGCACGAACTCCACGCCGTCGATCGCAGTGGCGGGCGCGATGACATCGACGCCCAGGACGCGGGAGATGGACGGGTCCGCGCCCAGCGCTGCCGCGACGCGGCCGCCCACATAGCGCGATACCCCGGTGACCAGGACGGTGCGGGCCATTACGCGCTCCCGTCCATGACGATCCGGCCTCCGCACATGTCGGAGGGCCGCTCGACTACTTCTTGTTGCGGCGCTGGACCCGGGTACGACGCAGCAGCTTGCGGTGCTTCTTCTTGGCCATCCGCTTGCGGCGCTTCTTGACCACAGAGCCCATCAAAGATCCTTTTCGTCAGGCGGCGACTGCCCGCCAGGGCGGTCGTCCGTCGATCACGTCATCTGCATGGCTCTCAGGACGAGAGCCCGGCCCGCAGCCTACCTGCGGGGCTTCAGGGAAGCTTCAGGCGGTCTCGACGTACGAGCCGCGGAGGTACTCGTGCACGGCCTGCTCCGGCACCCGGAACGACCGGCCCACGCGCACGGCCGGCATCTCGCCGTTGTGCACCAAGCGGTAGACGGTCATCTTGGAGACCCGCATCACGGAGGCGACTTCGGCAACCGTGAGGAAACGAACCTCAGACAGTGACCGATCGGGCGTCGTAGCCATGTCACACCGAACCTTCTGCGCCAGGCCGCACCGGCTTCCCCTCCGGTGACACACGGTTACTGGTCGCCTGCGAAGACTAGTGGCCCATGGGGTCTATGGGAAATGGGAATGCGGAATCCCATCCATGTGCTTCGTGGGGCCTAGAACCAGCCCCCGGGCTCGACCGTGAGCCCGTGCGCCGGGAACACCGCGGCACGGGTCGCCAGCACGGCCTGGTCGACGGGATCGTCGGGGTCGAAGCCCGAGTCGAAGGGCTTGGGCCACGGATCGCGGCCGTCGGTCATGCGCCCCGGCGCCGCGCGCCCGAGCGCCTCCATGACGTAGTCGTGGAACCCTGCGGGCACGGGCGTCTGCGGGGGCACAGGTGCCCCCGCCGCCTCGGCAATCAGGTGCGCCCACGCCCGCGGCACGACATCGACCCACTCGTACCCGCCTCCGCCCAGCGCCACCCATCGCCCGCCGGCATAGCGGTGCGCCCAGCGATGGATCGCCTCGAAAGCCATCCGCTGGCCGTCCAGCGAGACCAGCAGGTGTGCGAGCGGGTCCTCGACATGCGTGTCGACCCCGTGCTGGCTCACGATCACCTGCGGTGCGAAGGACTCCAGGAGCTGCGGCACGACCGCGTGGATCGCGCGCAGCCAGCCCTGGTCGCCCGTGCCGGCCGGAACTGCGAGGTTGACCGCGGAAGCAGGCGCGCTGGGGCCGCCGGACTCCGACGGCCAGCCCGTGCCGGGGAACAAGGTGCGCGGGCTCTCGTGCACCGAGATCGTCAGGACCCGGGGATCGTCCCAGAACATGGCCTGCACGCCATCACCGTGATGCACGTCGATGTCGACGTACGCGATGCGCTCGACTCCCCTGTCGAGGAGTGCCGCGATGGCAACCGCGATGTCGTTGTAGACGCAGAATCCCTCGGCCGCGCCCGGCATCGCATGGTGCAGGCCGCCGGCGATGTTGATGGCGTGGTCGGCCAGGCCGGAGTGCACCGCGAGCGCCGCCATCGTGGTGGCCGCGCACAGCCGCGCGGAGGCGTCGTGCATGCCGGCGAACACGGGGACGTCCTCGGTGCCCAGCCCGCGCGCGAGGTCGACGAAATGCGGGTCGGCAGATGCCTTGCGCACGGCCTCGACATAGTCGACCTCGTGCACGCGCAGCAGGGCTGCCTCGTCGAGCACGTCGACCGGGCCCATCAGCGACAGGTTCGGCAGGTCGAGGAGCCCGAGTTCGTGGGCAAGGCGCATGGCCAGGCGCACCCGGACAGGGTTGAGCGGATGCCCCGGGCCGAAGTCGTAGTCGGCCAGGCGCTCGTCCCAGACGAGGGCAACCCGCTCGGACATGTGCCCTAGCCCGCGGCGAGCTCGCGCCCGCGATCGCGCGCCGCGACCATCCCCGCGCGCACGACGTCGGCGAGGCCGCGTTCGTCGAAGACTGCGGTCGCAGCCGCCGTGGTGCCGTTCGGCGATGTCACGCGCGCGCGCAGCTCACGGGCGGATTCGTCAGAGGTGGCAAGGAGTTCAGCAGCACCCCGCAGCGTGCCGGCCACCATGTCGCGCGCAATCGCCTCGTCGAGCCCGAGTTCCACGCCCGCGGCGAGCATCGCCTCCGCGAGGTAGAACACGTAGGCCGGGCCGCTGCCGGACAGTGCGGTGACGGCGTCCTGCTGCGACTCCGGCACTTCGACGACCATCCCGACTGTCTGCATCAGCTCGCGCGCCACGGCCACGTGCTGCGGCGCGGAGGTGGAGCCGGCGCTGATACCGGTCACGGCCATGCCCACGCGTGCCGGAGTGTTGGGCATCACGCGGACGACATGGCCATTGCCGTTGAGTCGCGCCTCAATCGCCTCGGTGGTGATACCGGCCGCGATCGACAGCACGAGTGCGTCCTTGCCGACCTGCGGGCCAATGGCGTCGAGCAGGCCCAGGAGATCCTGGGGCTTCACCACGAGAATGACCACGTCGGCACCGACGACTGCGTCGGCCGGCGATGCGAGGTCGACCCCCAGCGACTGCTGCAGGGCAGCCGCGCGCTCGGGCACCTTCTCGGCTATGACGACGTCGGGTCGCTCGTCCAAGCCCGTGAGGAGTCCGCTCGCGAGCAACTCGCCCATGACCCCGCCGCCGAGCACTGCGATCCGCATGACGTCCCTTTCGCTAGGCACCCGGCAGGAGCGACCGCACGGCGGCTCCCAGCGAGCTCGATTGCTCGGCCAAGCCTCCCATGAGGCGCTCGTACCAGTCCGGCCCATAGGGGATGTACAGGCGAACCCGATGGCCCTCGCGCATGAGCCGCTCGGCCGTGCGCTCCTGCCTGCCGAGGAAGAAGGCCAGCTCATAGTCGCCCGGCTCGCATCCGGCGCGCCCGGCCGCGACCTCGAGCATCTCCAGGAGGCGTCCGTCGTGGGTCGAGAACGACGGGTCTGCGCCGTCGCGCAGGAGTGCCTTGGCACAGCGAATGAACGACTTGTCGACTTCGATCGGCTGCCGGTAGCCCGAGCCTGAGGCGCCCGCACGCGTGCCCTTGACCAGCCGGGCCCGCTGCTCCCCCAAGCCACGGCAGATCGACTCGGCCCGTCGATCGGCTGCCGGGATGGTGACCCGCACCGGCAGGCCCATCGAGGCCCAGCGCTCGGCGAGCTCTAGGTGCCTGTCGAGGACTGCCTCCGGGGAGGCACCCAGCACCACGTCGATGCCAGCGGCCCTGGCCTTCCGGCGGATCGCATCGAGGACCGCGAGGTCGCCCTCGGGATCATCGGTTGCCAGTCGCTCAGGGACGAGGGCGAGCTCGCAGGTCGAGGCGACACCTCCCTCGGCCATGGCCTGGACCTGGTCGCCCAGCGCCTGCGGGCCGTCGGCCGGCGGCCCGGACCACTCCAGTGCCGTCCAGAAGCCCTCATCGGACCACTGGGCGGCGACGGCGACAGCCGACTCGGCGGAATCACCGCCCACGAGCCTGTCGACGAGGCCGCGTGCGACCGGCGTGCGCGTCAGCACCGCGCCCAGGCCCGGCTGCCGGGCAACGCCGGCGAGGGCCTCGCGGATCACGGGGCCGTCCCGGACGGATCAGGAGCCAGGGGGACGGTCGGATCCAGCAGGGCCTGGATCGAGGGGCCGTACAGGGTCGCGATCTGCTCCTGGCCGGCTGAGGCCAAGGGCTCCAGCCGCAAGACGTACCGCATGGTCGTCAGGCCCACCAGGTGCGAGGCGATGAGGGCTGCGCGCATGCGCGCGTCAGGGATGCCCACGGCAGCGACAGCACGGTCGACGACGGAGGCCTGCAGGAAGTCCGACAGCGAGCGGACCTGCTCGACCACCGATGGGGCCGAGTCGCCGGTGACCCCGGCGGCGGCATCGCTGCGGGCCAGGCGCAGCACGTCCGCGCGCACCTTGGGGTCGTCCAGCAGCGAGACCGTCATGCGCACGATCCGCTCGCCGAGACCATCGAGGCCTGGAGCGATCAGCTCGGGAACGGCCTGGCCCGGCTCGAACGGAAGCCGCAGGGCTGCCGAGACCAGGCGCTCGCGGTTGGCGTACAGCGAGGTCACGACGCCGGGGGCGACACCGGCCGCTGCGGCGACGGACTTGACCGTTGTCGACGCATACCCGGTCGAGGCCATGAGGACTCGTGCCGCCGACAGGATCGCTGCCTGGAGCGGCAGGTCGTTCGCCGGGCCGCCCGAGCGCGCATCCGTGGCCATGTGGCCAGCCTATGCAGCCGGGGTCGCCAAGTGCGAGCGCGCGAACGCGAGCGCGTCGCGCAGGTCGGCGAGCCGCTCGGCGCGATCAGCAGCACGCCTGGTGCTGACCTCGGCGATGACATGCCCGTCGAAGCCCGAGGCCGCGAGCAGCCCCAGCACCTCGCCCACGGGCTGGTCGCCGCGGCCGGGGACTAGGTGCTCGTCGCGTGCCGAGTCGGTGCCGTCGGCCAGGTGCAGGTGGGAGAGCCGCGAGCCGAGGTCGCGCGCCATCTCGAGTGCATCCGACCGCGATACGGCAGTGTGCGACAGGTCGAGCGTGGTGTGCGGGTAGTCGTCCGCGCGCACGTCCCAGTCCGGCAGGTAGGCACCCACCGACCGTGGCCCGGCGCGCCACGGGAACATGTTCTCGACGGCGAACCGGATGTCCGTCTCGTTGCCCATGCGCGCAAGGCCCGTCACGAATTCGCGCGCGTACTCGCGCTGCCAGCGAAACGGCGGGTGCACGACCACCGTCGACGCACCGACCTCCTCCGCTGCGCGCTGAGCGCGCTGGAGCTTGCCCCAGGGGTCGGTGCCCCAGACCCGCTGCGTGACGAGCAGGCACGGCGCGTGAATCGACAGCACGGGAACTCGGTAGTGCTCCGACAGGGCTCGCACTGCTGACGCGTCCTGGCTGACGGTGTCGGTGCCGACCATGATCTCGACCCCGTCATATCCCAGCTCGGCTGCGATCTCGAAGGCCGCCGGCGTCGACTCCGGATACACGGACGAGGTCGACAGCCCGATGCGCGCGGTCATGCCCGGCGCCAGCGATCGGTGATGAGCGTCGCGACCCACACGAGAACCGCTCCGCACGCGCCGACTCCGACGGCCACGAGCGAGTAGCGCTCGGCACGCAGCGTCAAGGCGAAGAACTGCGAGAACCACGGAATGAAGAGAACGCCGACGAACATCGCGACCATGAGCAGCACGATGCCGATCCGCAGGGGGTTCAAGGGCCGTGCACTTTGCGTGAGCACGGCGATCGAGACGATGAACAAGGTCACGGTCGCCGCCGACTGGGCGCTCTCGAGCGATTCGCCGATATTCAGCACGATCGAGTAGCTGGTGAGCGCGCTCGCAGCAGCGATCGCGCCGGCGGGTGCGGCGAAGAGCAGTACGCGACGGAAGAACCCCGGGCGGAAGCGCTCGGTATTGGGCATCAGGGCCAGGAAGAAGCCGGGAATGCCGATGGTGAGGGCCCCGATGAGCGATAAGTGCCTGGGAAGGAAGGGGAAGGCGACCGCGAACAGGCCTGTGATGATCGAGATGATGATCGCGTAGAACGTCTTGGTCAAGAACACGTCGGACACTCGTTCGATGTTGCCGAGCACCCGCCTGCCCTCGCCGACGACGCTCGGCATCACCGACCACTGGTCGTCGAGCAGCACCAGTTGCGCGACGGCGCGCGTGGCGCCCGAGCCCGAGCCCATGGCGATGCCCAGGTCGGCCGTCTTCAGGGCCAGCACGTCGTTGACGCCGTCGCCCGTCATCGCGACTGTCGACTCGCGCAGGTGGAGGGCTTCGACCATCTGCTGCTTCTGCACTGGCGTGACTCGTCCGTACACGCGCGTGTCGGCCAGCGCGCCCGCCAGTTCCGGCGTCGACGCCGGCAGGTCCCTGGCATCGACGGGGCGGTCGGCGCCCGGGACCCCTGCCTGGGCAGCGATCGCTCCGACCGTGACCGCGTTGTCTCCCGAGATCACGCGGACGGTGACGTCCTGGTCGAGGAAGTAGCCCACGGTCGCGGCCGCATCCGGGCGCAACTGCTGTGAGATGACCGCGAGCCCCACCGGTGTCGCGGGGGGCAGCGGCGCATCGGCCGAGGGCAGGGCGGATGCCCTCGCCAGGACCAGGACGCGTGCGCCGTCGGCGGCATGCTGGTCGGACTGTGCGATCACTGCCGGGTGACCGGCCGCGACGATCTCGGGAGCGCCGAGCACCCACGCTCCGGCGTCGGTGCCGTCGGGCCGGGCGAAGGCGGCGGCTGACCACTTGCGTGCGCTGGAGAAGGGCACCGCGCCGGTGACCTGCCAGTCCGTGCCCGTGAAGGCTGCGCCGAGGGCTGCCAGGGTGG
>CAYFLP010000128.1:0-7302 GCA_964344045.1 uncultured Bifidobacteriaceae bacterium | reverse complement strand
CGAACATGTACTTCATCTTCGCGGCCTGGTTGAAGATCTGGTCCATCGCGACGCCGATGAAGTCCATGAACATCAGGTCGCAGACGGGGCGAAGTCCGACGGCAGCGGCACCCACGCCGAGGCCGATGATGCCCTGCTCGGCGATCGGGGTGTCCTTGACGCGCTTGTCGCCGTAGGTGTCGAGGAGGCCGTCGAACATGTGGAAGACACCGCCGTAGCCCGCGACGTCCTCGCCGATGAGGAAGACGTCCGGGTTCTCGGCCATGATCTGGTGCATGCCCTCGTTGAAGGCCTTGACGTAGGTCAGTTCGCGCGTGGTCACAGTGCGTCCCTTTGGTGTCGTGTCAGGCCGGTCAGGCGGTGTAGACGTCGTCGAGGATGTCGGCGGGATCGGGATTCGGACTGTTGCGCGCGAACTCGATGCCGTCTTCGATATCAGCCTCGGTCTCAGCCCAGATGGCGGCGAATTCCTCGGCGGTCGCGAGCCCGCGCTCAATGCCGATCGCCTCGATCAATCCGATCGCGTCGCGGGCCTGCCAGGCCTCGACCTCTGCGGGGTCGCGGTAGGGAATGCGCATGCCCTTGATGCCCTGGTGATCGAAGTAGCGGTAGGTCTTGGCCTCGATCAGGGTCGGGCCCTCACCGCGCTTGGCCCGGTCGACGGCGTCGAGCATGGCGCCGCGCACCGCGAGGGCATCCATGCCGTCGACGATGACGCCCGGCATGCCGTAGGAGGCCGCGCGCTCGGCGATGTCGGTCAGGCGCATGTGCCGCTCCTGCGAGGTGAACTCGGCGTAGCCGTTGTTCTCGCAGACGAAGACCACGGGCAGGTCCCAGACGGCCGCGAAGTTGGCGGACTCGTGGAAGGCGCCGATGTTGGTGGCGCCGTCGCCGAAGAACGAGACGGCCACCGATCCGTCATTGCGGTACTGGGAGGCGAAGCCGGCGCCCAGGGCGATCGGGATGCCGCCTCCGACGATGGCATTGGCCCCGAGCATGCCCCGGTTCATGTCGACGATGTGCATCGAGCCGCCGCGGCCCTTGCAGTAGCCGGTGGTCTTGCCGTAGAGCTCCGCGAACATGGGGCGGAATTCAGCGCCCTTGGCGATCGCGTGGCCGTGTCCACGGTGCGTAGAGGTGATCTGATCGGCATCGGTGAGCGCCGAGCACACGCCCGCTGCCACTGCCTCCTGGCCCACGTACAGGTGCAAGAAACCGGGCATGTCGCCGGACTCCACGAGCTTGCCGGCACGCTCCTCGAAGCGCCGGATGCGCACCATGCGCCGATGCAGGTCGAGGACCAGGTCGCGCGTGGCTGGCGCGATCTCGGTTTCGATCAGTGTGGCCATGGAGGATCTCCGATTCACCGGGAAAGGGGTGGCAGTAACGCCATGCAGACTATAGTAACTAGGACGTCCAAGTAAATCCTTTCGGGAGGCCCGCATGGTTCGCCGCATCCTCGTCGTGACCGGTGGCCATCGGGTGGCCATGGACGAGTTCCTGGGTTCCGTTGCCGCCGTCTGCACCGAGCGCGGCTGGGTGTGGGCGCATGTCACGCGCCCGTCGGCCCAGGACTGGCTCACCGACGAGCTCGCCGGGCAGTGGGATGCGATCTTGCTGCATGACATCGCCGGCCTGAAGCTCAAGCGCGGCACGGAGCCGATCATCGACGGGCCCACCGCCGAGGAGGCGCAGCAGTGGCTCAACCTCCTCGACGCCGGGCAGGGAGTCGTCGTTCTGCACCATGCGATCTCGTCCTGGCCAGGGTGGGAGGGCTGGGCCGAGGCGATCGGCACCCGGTTCCTGTACCGCCCCGGCACGCTGCGCGGCGTGGAGCTTCCCTCCTCGGGCTACCGCGTAGGGCCCTATCGGATCAAGGTCACCGACCCGGCGCACCCCATTGCGGCAGGCGTCCAGGACTTCGACGTCGAGGACGAGCTCTACTTCGCGCCCGTCTTCGAGGACCGCATCACGCCCTTCCTCGAGCACGACGCCGATACCGACGGAGCCCTGTACCAGGACACCTGGGACGAGGTCACCAACGGCGTATCGACCGGGGTCACCTGCGCCGGCCGCGGGCAGGCAAGCAGTCGCATGGGCTGGACCACCACAATCCAGAACTCCCCCGTCGCCGTCCTGCTCATGGGCGATGGCCCGGCCACCTTCGCGGAGGCCAACTTCCGCCGGCTGCTGGGCAATGCGCTCGAGTACGTCTCCAGCGACGAAGCCCACGCCGATGCGCAGCAGCACCCCTACGCCGTCGCCCTGCCGTAACCCCGTCGCCCTGCCGCACCCCCGTCGCAGTGCCGTACCCCGTCGCCAATCTCCGGAATACCTCGCGCAGATGTCATTCCCGGCGCGTTTTATGACACGTGCGCGAGGGAAACGCCCGTGAGGAGGAGGCCAGCAACGCGAAGGGCCCGGAACCGATCGGTTCCGGGCCCTTCGCGTCGAGATAGTCGCTAGCCGCGTCGGCGGGCCGTGCGAGCTGCCAGCGCCATGGCCACGATCAGCGCGACGCCGTTGAACAGCTGGGTGACGTACGACGGCGCGCCGGCGAGCTGGAGGCCGGTGACGCCCGTGGCCAGCAGCAGGATCGCGACGAGCGTGCCAAGCACGTTGACGCGTCCGGGGCGGATCTGGGTCGCGCCCAGGAAGACGGCGGAGAAGGCGGGCAGCAGGTAGTTCGCACCCACGTCAGGAGCGCCGTTTGCCGTGGTCGACAGGAGCAGGATGCCGGCGAATGCCGAGACCACGCCCGAGGCCATGAACGACAGCATGATGATGCGTCCGACCTTGACGCCGGCCAGGCGGGCCGCAACCGGATTGCCGCCGACTGCGTAGAGGTAGCGGCCGCCAGGGGTGTATTCGAGCATCCACCAGATCACCAGGGCGATGAACGCCGCGTAGTAGACCGATGCGCTGATGCCGAACCACTGCTGGCGGGCGAAGTCGAGGAAGGGCTTGTAGCCGTCCTCGGGGAGGACCAGCTGGCCACCGCCGGTGATCATGTAGGCGAGCGCGGCCAGGATCGAGCTCATGCCCAGGGTGCCGATGAACGAGTCGACCTTGAACTTGACCACGACGAGGGCGTTGGCCAGGCCGATGATCAGGCCGATGATCAGCGCACCGCCGCAGGCGAAGATCACGCCCTTGTGGTTGAGCAGCGCCCATGCCGTGAAGCAGGCCGACACGGTCAAGGTGCCGGCGATCGTCAAGTCGAAGGCTCCGGCGGCGACGGGCACGATCAGGCCGAGGGCCACGATCGTGCTGATCGCCTGGAAGGACAGGATCGTCTTGGCGTTGTCCCACGACAAGAACAGGTCGGGGATCCAGATCGCGAAGATGATGACCAGGATCGCCCAGACGTACAGGCCGCTGTACTTGTCGAAGCCGAGGTTGATGCGGCGCTTGGGCTTGGCCGCCTCGGGTGCGCCCGTGGTCTGCGCTTGACTCATTGTGCTGCTCCGGTTCTTCGAGGGCTTGTCGTGTGAGGTCTGTCAGGCTGCCGGCTCGGTCGACTCGTGCGAGTCTCGGCCGATGGTGGCTGCGGTGATGTTGTCTGCGGTGATCTGGCTGCCGCGGAGGATCTCGCCGACCTTGCCGCGGCGCATGATCACGACTCGGTCGCAGACCCGGACGAGCTCTTCGTGGTCGGTCGAGCAGACCAGGACCGCTGAGCCCTGGGCCGCAGCCTCGTCGATGAGCTTGTGGATGTCGGCCTTGGCGCCGACATCGACACCCTGGGTGGGCTCGTCGAGGATCAAGACCTCCGGCTCCTGACGCAGCCAGCGCGCCAGGATGACCTTCTGCTGGTTGCCGCCCGAGAGCTGCGCCATCGTGTACTCGGTCTGGCCACCAGGCTTGACCGTCAGCTTGTCGAGCCACACGCGCACGTCTGCACGCTCGGGACGGCGGCGGAGGATGCCCAGGGTCATGTGACGGCCCGGATCGACGAGGGTGATGTTCTCGCGCAGGGTCTGGTCGATAAGGGATGCATTCGCATGGCGCTCTGCGGGAACCAGCGCGACGCCACGCTCGATCGAGACATCGGGTCGGTTCTGCGGAAGCACCTTCCCATCGACCGTGATCTCGCCGCCGCGCTCCATGCCGCCGAAGACCAGGCCCGCAACTGCCTCACGGCCCGAGCCGGTGATGCCCGCCACGCCCACGACCTCACCGCGATGCACGGCGAGGTCCATGCCCAGGACGGACCCTCCGGCGACTCCTGCGAGCTTGAGGATCTCCGGACCGTGCTCGCGAGCTGCCGCATCGCTGCGGTTGTGCTCCTCGAGCTTGCGACCGACGACCAGCTCGATGAGCTCGTCCTCGGACAGGCCCTCGACCGGGCGGGTGATGATGTGCTTGCCGTCGCGAAGCACTGTCACCGAGTCGGCCATCTCGAAGACCTCGTCGAAGTGGTGCGAGACGAAGACGACCGCGACGCCGGAGTCGGCCACGCGGCGCACGAGCTTGTAGAGGCGCTGGGCCTCGGCATTGGGGAGGTTCGCCGTGGGCTCGTCGAGGATGAGGCACTTGACGGCGTTGCCGCGCTCGGTCATCGCACGGGCGATGGCGACAGCGGTGCGCTCGGACATCTGCAGGCCGGCGACGGGAACTCTGACGTTGATGTCGTAGCCGAGTGCCTTCAGCGACTCGCGCGCGGCGTTGCGCTCCTTGCGCCACTTGATCGTCTTGGTGAAGTTGGTCTGGTACCCCGAGCCCATCGCCATGTTGTCGACGGCGTCGAGGTTGCCCACGAGGCCGAGGTCCTGGTGCACGAACCGCAGGCCGACTGCCTCGCTGGCGATCGGGTTCTCGAAGTCCAGGGTCTCCCCGCCGATGGTCACCTCGGTGCCTGGCTCAGGGGCATGGAAGCCGGCGAGGATCTTGATGAGGGTCGACTTGCCGCAGCCGTTCTGGCCCACGAGCGCGCGCACCTCGCCCGGGTTCACGTCGATGCTGACGTTGTCGAGCGCAACCTGGGCGCCGAAGATCTTCGTCGCATTGCGCACCGATACAGCGGTCGTCATTACGCCTCCCTTTCAATCGCTCGCACCCTACCCCGGGGAGGGCAGATATACGGGCTTCCTAGCACTTTTCCCGGCAGTCGATATTCGGTTGTTACGGCAGCACCCGGGCCCTAGGCATCCGATGCCTGGGCCGCGGCCCCCATCGAGGCGTGGGCGGCGGCCACCCGGGCCACCGGGATCCGCGAGGGCGAGCACGACACGTAGTCCAGCCCGAGCGCCTCGCACAGGGCGATCGACGAGGGATCCCCGCCGTGCTCGCCGCAGATGCCGAGCTTGATGTCCTCGCGCACCGAGCGGGCCTTGGCGACGGCAATGGCCATCAGGTCGGCCACGCCCTCGCTGTCGAGCTCGGCGAAGGGGCTCGCGGTGAGCAGGCCCTTCTCGAGGTATGTGCCGAGCATGCGGCGCTCGACATCGTCGCGGGAGAAGCCGTAGGTGAGCTGGGTCAGGTCGTTCGTGCCGAAGGACATGAACTCGGCCCACTGCGCCAGCCGGTCGGCCATCAGGGCTGCGCGCGGGGTCTCGATCATGGTGCCGATCTTGAACGGGACGATCACGCCCGTACGCGAGGCGACTTCCTGGTTCACCCGGCGAATATGGCGAAGGATCATCAGCATCTCGTCGGGAATCGACACGAGGGGAATCATGACCTCGAGTTGCGGCTGCACGCCGTCGGACGACACCACGTCTACCCAGGCGTTGAACAGGCCTTCGACCTGTGCCGGGTACAGCCCCTCGTGGATCAGTGCCAGCCTGACGCCGCGGACGCCGAGCATGGGGTTCTCTTCGTGCAGGTGCTCGAGCATGCGCTTTTGGTGCTCGTCCTCGAGTTCGTCCTCGTTCTCGGGGAGGAACTCGTGCATGGGCGCGTCGAGGAGCCGGACGGTGACGGGACGGTCGCCGACCGCGCGCAGCAGTTCGCGGAAGTCCTCGCGCTGGGCTTCGGCCAGCGCAGCGAGCGCGGCCTCCTCCGCCTCGCCGTCGTGCGACAAGATCACCGCGCGCACGAACGGCAGCCGGTCGCCGAGGAACATGTGCTCGGTGCGGCACAGACCGATGCCCTCGGCGCCGTGGTCCATGGCGACGGAAGCGTCCGGGCCGGTATCGGCATTGGCGCGCACGCCCATGCGCCGGGAGTCGTCGGCCCAGCCCAGCAGCGTGGTGAGGCTGGGCGATGCGCCCGCCTGCTCGATGGCCAGCTCGCCGACATACGCGGTGCCCGTGGCGCCGTCGATCGAGATGACCTCGCCTTCGGCAATAGTCACGTCGCCGCAGGTGATCGTGCGCGCAGTGCGGTCGATGCGCAGGGAGCCTGCCCCGCAGATCGCCGGACGGCCCATGCCTCGAGCGACGACGGCCGCATGGGAGGCGCTTCCGCCGTTCACCGTGAGGATGCCGGCCGCGGCCATCATGCCCGGGAGGTCGCCGGGCGTCGTCTCGCTCATCACCAAGATGACCGAATCGCCGTGCTCGGACATCTCGACGGCCGTCTCGCTGTCGAGGGCCATGCGCCCGACTGCCGCGCCCGGCGATGCGTTCAGTCCCGTGGTCAGGACCACCTCGTTGCCCGACAGCTTCGGCTGCGGGTGGAGGAGCTCGACGATGTGCACCGGCTCGGTGCAGCGCACGGCCTCGACCTCGGTGCTGATGCCACGGATGACCAGGTCGACCGCAAGGCTCGTGGCGACCTTCGCATTGGGGCGGCGGATCTGCTCCAGGCCCACCAGGGCCAGGCCGTCGGGCCCGTATTCGAAGTCGACGATGACGGCGGTGCCCAGCCGGCCCTCGAGCTCGGCGAGGACGCCGGTGAGCATCTCGACTCCGCCGGGCAGGTTGCTGAGCGGATGGCCGACGGCAGGGCGGTCGCCCGAGGTGCGAAAGCCGTGCCGGAAGGCACCGTTCGGCGCGAACTGGCCGGTATCGGCATCGCGGGAGTTGGCATAGCCGTGGCCCTCGTCGTCATGCTCGGTGACGATGACCGTCTCGAGGTGCAGGGCGAGCGGGAGGTCGGCCGGCAGGTTCTGCTTCTTTCGGGCGCGTGCGGCGCGCGGGGAGTTCCAGCGTTCGATCATCGCCTTCGCGGCGGCGGCCACCTGCTCGGAGCGCTTGGTGGGGAATGGCGAGCTGCCCTGCTCCTCGCATAGCCGGCGGAAGGGCTCCAGGCGCTCGACGGGATCGGGGTAGTCGATGTCGAGCGAGCCGAGTTCGTCGCCGGGCACGCCCAGCGCATGCTCGGCGATGAAGGCGGCGGTCTTCCACCAGGCCGCCG
>CAYFLP010000127.1:2426-7416 GCA_964344045.1 uncultured Bifidobacteriaceae bacterium | reverse complement strand
AGGAGCAGGCGCCTGGGAAGGGTCGGCTGGGGAAGACCCTGCCGAGGGTGCCGGCTTCGGCGCATGCTGCGCCAGTTCCTTCGCGTACTGCTTGTAGGGCACGAAGCACTGGGCGGAACGACGGCCTTCCTTCCAGCCGACGGAGGTCGGCCAGATCGCCCACCAGCCCGGCCACTTCTCGCCGCCGTTCCACTTCTTGCCCTGCTTCTCGCAGATGGACCGAGTGCGGTTCTCGACCCCGCGGCCGGGGAACTTCGACCCCGGGCCGCCGAGATCCTTGTCGAGGACCTTGATCCAGTTCTTCTTCGGTTCCGTGCACGGGTATGCGGACGTGTTGCGGGCGTTGGGCTCGCCGAACGTGCAGAAGTCGAACTGGGTCGGCAGGCTGCGCGCAACCAGGGCCGCGCCCGTCCCCGTGGTGGTGACCAGGTGCGTGCCTCCCTGCAGCACGACATCGCAGCGCATCCACTTCTCGCCGGCCTGCCATTGCGCATCCGTCGGGAGCATCACGACGGGCAGGAAGCGGCTCGGCAGCTGCCGGCCCTCGAGTCCGAGCGCGGCATTCATGCGCGCCAAGGTGCAGGGAGCCGACTCGCTGAGCAGCTGGGCCGGAGTTGCCTTCGACGGCAGCGAGTATCCGCCCTTGGCCGTGCCCGCGAAGAAGGTCTCTGCCGTGTGGTGCGCGGTGCAGTCGACAGCGCCGGACGCGGACTGCCCCTTGTCGATGTCGGCAAGGGTGTACGTGAAGCACTGCCCGACAGCCGGAGCCGCTGCCTGCGCCGGCACGGCCGCAGCGACCGCTCCTGCGAGCAGCGCCGCAGCAGTCAGCGAGGTCGTCACGAGCACGGCACTCTTCTTGATCAGCACGCCCCGAAGATACCTTCCGATGCCGAACGGCCTAGCGAAGCGGGCTGCGCGGCTGGCCGTCCTGGTGGATCGACTCCGGCAGCGGCTCGGTCGCCTGCAGGCGGGCGTACTGATCGTCGGTGAGCTCGACATCCAGGGAGCGGACGATCGAGTCGACCGTCTGCGGCCTCGTGGCCCCCGGGATCGGCACCATCGCAGGAGACATGCGCAGCAGCCAAGCGAGCACGACCTCCTGGGCGGTGAAGCCGAGCTCGTCTCCGACGACGGCGAACTCGGCGTAGTGCGAGCCGATCTCGTGCGCCTGCTTCGAGCCGCCGAGCGGCGACCACGGAAGGAAGGCGATGCCCGTCTCCTCGCAACGGGTCAGCACATCGGCATCGACCCGGCAGCGCGGCGAGAACTCGTTCTGCACGGACGCCAGGCAGCCGTCGCCAGGAGCGCCGAGCACCTCGATGGCCACGTCCAGTTCCGCCAGCGTGAAGTTCGACAGGCCGACCCAGCGCACGAGCCCCTCGTCATGCAGCGCCTTGAGCACCGCCATCTGATCGAGAACGCTGAAGCGCGGATCCGTGCGATGGAGCTGATACAGGTCGATGACATCGGTGTCGAGGTCGCGCAGGCTCTTCTCGCAGGCAGCGCGCAGGCCGTCGAGGCTCGCATCGCGTCCCCAGGCATCGCCTTCGCTGCGCGTGAGCCCGCCCTTGGTCGCGACCATGATGTCGCCTGCGTGCGCCAGGCCCTGATAGGTGCGCAGCGCCTCGGCGACGAGCACCTCGTTGTGGCCCATGTCGGCCCAGGTCGGGCAGTAGACATTCGCCGTGTCGAGAAAGGTGATGCCGAGGTCGAGCGCCCGGTGAATCGCCTCGAGCGCCTGCTCGCGCTTGTCCTTCATCGGCATCCACGACATGGGCATGCAACCCAGGCCGATGGCGGAGACGTCGCGATCGCCGACGCGGCGAGTGGGCAGGGTCATGCCCCGATCGTAGGCGCGAGGAGGGGCGGCGTCAGCCGGCGAGTTCGAGCCACTCGTCCTCGAGGGAGCGGCGTTCGGCCTCGATCGCCTGCAGCTCGGAATTCAGCGCGGCGACCTTCTCGTAGTCGGTCGAATGCTCAGCGAGCTGCGCATGGAGCTTCCCCTCGCGCTCGTGCAGCTTCTCGACCTGTCGTTCGATGCGGGCCAGCGCCTTCTGCGTCTGGCGATCGAGCGCAGCACTGGTCGGGGCTGCTGGCGCACTATCGACGGCGCGTGGCGCCGTGGCGGCCCGCATCTCCTTCAACCGCACCAGGTACTCCTCGACTCCCCCGGGCAGGTCGCGCACGCTCTGATCGCCCAGCAACGCGACGAAGTCATCGCATACGCGCTCGAGGAAGTAGCGGTCGTGCGACACGACGAGGATCGTGCCTGCGAAGGAGTCGAGCAGGTCCTCCAGCGCGGCCAGGGTCTCTACGTCGAAGTCATTGGTCGGCTCGTCGAGCACGAGGACGTTGGGCGCGCCCATGAGCAGCCGGGTGAGCTGCAGGCGCCGCCGCTCGCCGCCGGAGAGATCGCCCACCGGCGTCCACTGGCCGTCGGTGCCAAAACCCAGCCGCTCGCACAGCTGGGATGCGGTGAGCTCGCGCCCCTTGCCCAGGTCCACGCGACGGGCAACGTGCTCGACCGACTCGAGCACGCGCCACGTCGGGTCGAGCTCCTCCAGGTGCTGCGACAGGTACGCAGGCTTCACGGTGACGCCCGTGACCAGCTTTCCGGCCGACGGCGGTATCTCGCCGAGCAGCATGCGGATCAACGACGTCTTGCCGGCTCCATTCGCGCCGAGGATGCCGATCCGCTGTCCCGGCCCGATATTCCAGGTCACGCGGTCGAGCAGGGTGCGGCCCTCCGTGGTCGGCCCTGCCCCCACGCGAAGCGTGGCGTCATGCAGTTCGAACACGGTCTTGCCCAGGCGGGCATCCGCGAAGCGCAGCAGCTCGACCGAGTCGCGCGCAGGCGGCTCTGCCTGGATGAGCTCATTGGCCGCATCGATGCGGAACTTCGGCTTCGATGTACGCGCCGGCGGGCCGCGGCGAAGCCACGCGAGTTCCTTGCGCAGCAGGTTGTTGCGCCTGGCCTCGGAGGCAGCCGCCTGCCGCATCCGCTCGGCCTTCGCCAGCACGTAGGCCGAGTAGCCGCCCTCGTACTCCTCGACCTTGCCCCCGACGACTTCCCAGGTCTCCTCGCTGACCTCGTCGAGGAACCAGCGGTCATGGGTGACGACGACGACAGCGAGCGACGGCCTCGACTTCAGGTGCTCGGCCAGCCAGGCGACGATCTCGACATCGAGGTGGTTGGTGGGCTCATCGAGCAGGAGCAGGTCGAGGTCGGAAATCAGCAGGCGGGCCAGTTCGACCCGGCGGCGCTCCCCGCCCGACAGCGGGCCGAGCTTGCGCGCCAGGAGCTCGTCGTCGAATCCCCCGAGAAGCCCAGTGAGCACGTCGCGCACGCGCGGATCGCCGGCCCATTCGTGGGCGGGGCGGCCTTCGGTGACTGCCTCCGCGATCGTGAGCTCGGGGTCGAATGACGGCAGCTGGCGCAGGTAGCCGAGTCGAACATCGCCGACGCGGCTCACGCGCCCGGCATCGAGGTGCTCCTCGCCCTCGATAACCCGCAGCAACGTGCTCTTGCCCGCTCCGTTGCGGCCGACCACGCCGATGCGCTGGCCCTCGCCGATGCCGGTCGACACCTCGGCCAGCAACGCACGGTCGCCATAGGCCTTGGACACGCCCTCGAGGTTCACCAGGTTGCGACGGGGCACCTTGGCCGATGGCGAGTTCACCGGAGGATTGTGCCGCAGTCGGCTACTGTCCTCGCCGTGGCCCGGTTCTCCGGCCGCTGGGGGACGGCCCGCACGAGCGAAACGTCAACGGAAACGACCGAGGTGGGGACCCCGGTCATTCCGTCCCTCGGCAATGGCATCTCCGTGCCCGTCACGGCCGAGGTGATCCCCCCGCTGCTTGAGTCCCTGCGGTGCGCAGACCACGTCGAGGGCGGGCCGGAGTTCCTCGTCGACTGGGCGGGCATCCGCACCCGCATCCCGATGCTGCCCTGGGCCCCGCCCGAGCTCGCCGGCACTCGCACCGACGCCCTGCCCATACCCGACGACACCTACCGATCCGAGGATGTCGAGTACGCCTCGCTCGCCCAGGCGCTCAACACTGCATCGAGCACCTTCCGGGTGATGGAAGTCGGCGCAGGGTGGGCACCCTGGGTCGTCATGGGCGTGGTGATCGCCAAGCGACGCGGGCTCGAGGCCTTCGGCATCGCGGTGGAAGCCGATGCAACGCGAGCGGGCTGGGCGATGCAGCATGCGAGCGACAACGGCCTGCGGGCCCGGCTCATCACGGGGACGACGGACGAAGTCGCCCAGGCACTGCGGGCCATCGCCGCGGGCGGCCATGGTGACGTCGACGTACTTGTCCTGCAGGCGGCCGGCTGGAAGTCAACGACCACCCTGCAGTTCCCCGTCATTCCGGACGATGACATGGGCGGAGCGGTCTGGACCCTCCCGGGCACCGACGTCGACTACCGCGGCGCTCATCTTGACCATTACGACGTGCCGGCGATCTCGATGCGGTTGCTGCTCGACGCACTCCTGGGCCCCGGCGATCCGACGACACCCGACCGCCCCATGGCTGACCTCCTGCACATCGACGTCCAGGGCGTCGAGTTCGAGTTGCTCGAGGCAACGGCAGGAGACGTGCAGGACGTCACCCGCTACATGGCGATCGGTACGCACAGCAGGCTCAACGAGGGCCTGCTGCAGCAGTTCTTCCTCTCCCGCGGCTGGGGCCTGATCGTCGACGACCCGTGCACGTCGGTCTTCACCATGACGCACCCGACACTGCAGGGTTTCACCGTGCAGGACGGCACCCAGCTGTGGGAGAACCCGTTCCTGCGCCCAGACTTTCCATCCGCGTAGGGTTCACGCACCACCTGGAAGGAAGCTATGCGCCGCACATCCGTCTCTCTTCGCTCACTGGCTGCGGTGGCCGCGCTCCTGGGCCTGGCTTCAACCGCCCTCATCGGCGCCTACCCCGCGCAAGCCGCTTCGGCGAGCCCGAGTTCGACATCCGTCGACTGCAACAG
>CAYFLP010000127.1:0-2326 GCA_964344045.1 uncultured Bifidobacteriaceae bacterium | reverse complement strand
GGCGGCACGTGCACCGGAGCCATGCAGTTCACCGCCAGCCCTGGTGCCATCGCGAGTTTCACGACTCCGACTCGGGTTGAGTGCAGCAACGCGGAGTACGTCCTCGCGGGCTGGGCATACGACCCGGTGAGCAAGACACCTGACTTCGATCCCGGAGTCACCGTTCCCATTGGACCGTCGAGTTTCACGCTCTATGCGGTCTGGATTCCCGAAGGCGTGGAGATCACCTACGACGCGAATGTCGCGCCCGAGACTCCGTGCCTCAAGGACGGTGTCGACCAGACAACCACCGAGTCCCGACAAGCCGGCCCCTACGTAGTCCCGCTGACATCCACCGTTGCGAGCCAGGCACCCTGTGCGCCTGATGGCTTCACGCTCAAGGGCTGGGCCCTCACCGGCAACGGGCCTGCAGTCCTCGCCCCAGGCGAGCAGCTCAGCTATGCGCGCCGCGCACAGCTCGACAAGATGCGCGTCATCGCGCCAGTGGACGAGCCCGGCACCGCATGCTGCCCCGTAACGCGTACGTCGGGCAAGGTCCGCGTCATCGCCCCAGTCGACTCAGATGCGTGCGCCAAGTCCGGTCCACTGCATCACAACCGTCTGATCGCCCCTGTCGATTCCCCCAGTGACTGCAGCGACGTTGCATTCGGAGAGGACGTCACGCTCTACGCGGTGTGGGGTCGCGACATCACTGTTGACTGCCCGGATACCCGAGGAATTCCCCTGTGGACCTTCAGCTGCACCGACTTCGGCGATGTGCCCATCGGAGCCACCGCCACGCTCTCCGTCCGCATCACTAACCAGTCGCTCAAGGCCCACAATCTGGAGCTGAAGCCCGGGACGACTCTTACGACGCCCAACGGTGAACTCGACCTCGTCGACAACTCCTGTGATTCCGTCGCCGCCAAGCAGTCATGCACGATCAAGATTGCCTGGACGCCCACGACAGTCGGGGAACTCGGCACTGTGCCACTGACCGTGTGCCAGACGGGCAATGCCCTGCAGTGCTACCAGCCTTCGGTCGCTCAACAGTTGCGGGGCAACGCCGTACCCGCCGATTACCTGGTCACCTACGACCTGAGACTCACGACGCCAGTCCCGTCGATACTCCTGGGCTCCAGTACGCCGGTCGCGGTCGAGGCGCTGCGCAATGGCGAGTTGATGCCTAATGCGCGGGTTTCCCTCACGGCGTCGAGTGGCCTCGCCTTCCCCAACGGAACGATGTCAACGAGTGTGACCACTGATGCCACAGGAGCAGCGACTGTTCAGGTCACGGGAAATGCGATGACTCGTGGCTCGGTGACAGCCGCCTATGGCAACACGTCAACCACCACGCCGCTTCGCGTCACAGATGTAACGGTCTCGATAGATAAGTCGAGCATGAACTCCGGTGAACAGGCCATCGCAACCATCACCGCAGCCCCCAGGACCCGCATCAAGATCTCCACCTTCGACAAGCTCGGAGTGAAGAACGCGAACGCGACCTGCGGTGCGCCGAACTCGATAGCGTTCTGGGGATTGATCAGCGGCCTTGTGCGAAAGGCTTTGATCGTCGTCACCGACGACACCGGAAAGGCGACCGTGCCGGTATGCGGCTTGCTGGCACCCACCACCCGCGGAGAGGACGCGAGTTCCATTGCCGAAGCGATGGCAGTGGGCCCAGGCACCCTCCGTGCAGTAGTCGCGCTACCAGGCGATTGCACCTTCAACGGCTGTGACTGGATTCCAAGCAACACCGACGCAGCATCGAGCGATGAGGTAGACGTTCGAACGAATGTCTCCATGGTCGTCAACACTCAAGAAATTGCGGCGGTTTCGTCCGCGCCAAGTCCGGGGACGTTCAACCCGGGCAAGGTCAATGGCGTGACGTTCACGATCACCAGCCCGACGCCCAACGACAGTCGCATCTACGTCTCGACCACACCGCGGCCATCGCGCTTTTGGATCGCGAATCGAATCGAAGCATCGGTCATTAAGGACAGGGCGCCCATCTTCTTCTACACGACCTCTAGCTACACAGGTGACATCACTGATGCGCAAGAGCGCTCTCACATGTATCTCACGAGCGGCATGCCCCTTCACCTGTACTACCTGGTGGGCCGCATGAACGAGAACTACAACATGACGGTTGATCTCGCCGTTCGCGACGTCACGTCGATCTATCCCAACGCGTACATCATCTTCCCCAAGGCAGCCGAGATCTCCGCCCCTGCCGGGGTGACCGCGGGTCAGGCTTTCGTGCCAACCGTGGCGTGCAACTCCCGGATGGGCATCATCTGCACGTCCTGAACTCGCGAATCCAACCGATTGGGGCTGTAGCGTTCGC
>CAYFLP010000126.1:0-7500 GCA_964344045.1 uncultured Bifidobacteriaceae bacterium | reverse complement strand
GCGCACCGCGGCGGTGCTCGTCGTTCGTCGGCCGGTCGCAGGAGGTCTTGGAGCTCTGGCGCCTGCTGGAGCCGGCATGGGGCGATGCGCGGGAGGTGCGGCAGTGCCAGCCGCTCATGGCGATCGACCACGAGAGCCCGGTCGCGCCCGATCCCAGGCTCAGGCGCGCTCGCCCCGAGGATCTCGGCATCCTGGTGCCGGCCTGCATCGACATGTTCACCGGTGAGGTGGGCGTCTCGCCGGTAGCGATGGGCGGGCGAAGTGCCTACGAGGCGCGCGTCGCCGAGCTCGTCGCAGCGGGTCGCGCCTACGCGGTCATCGAGGACGGCGAGGTGGTGTTCAAGGCCGAGGTCGGTGCGATCGGTGAGGGCGTCTGCCAGGTGCAGGGCGTGTGGGTGGCACCGCGACTGCGGGGCCGTGGCCTGGCCGCCGCCTGCATGGCGGCACTCGTCGGGCAGGTGCGCCGTGAGCATGCCCCTGTGGTGTCCCTCTATGTCAACGACTTCAACACTGCTGCGCGCAAGGCCTACCTCGCCGCGGGCTTCGCCGAGGTCGGCACGTTCGCCACCGTCCTCTTCTGAGCGGGCGGGCTGGCCTGCCCGTGTGCGCCTTCTACTCGGCGGGCGCTGCGGTGATGCGGCGGCGGAAGACCCAGAACGACCACGCCTGGTAGCCGATGACCAAGGGCAGGCCCACGCACGCCACGACCGTGATGATCTGCAGCGAGGTCTGGCTGGCGGCCGCTGCGTCGAGGGTGAGTGCCTGGCCGCCCGCGGACGTCGTGGGGATCGCGTTGGGGTACAGGGCGATGAACATGGAGGCGACGTACGACAGCACGCCGAGGCTGTTCAGGGCGAAGGCCGCAAGGGCATGGCCGCGGCGATGGGCGACGGCGGCGATGAGCAGTGCGACGGCGCCGCCGAGAGCGGCCAGGAGCGCACCTGAGTCGCCGCGGCTGTACGACGCCCAGGTCCAGGTGCCGAAGGCGCCCATGAGAAGTGCCGTGACGAGGGTCGCCGGCACCGCCACGCGATCGGCGCGATCGGCGACTGCGCCGGAGGTCTTCAGCGAGACGAACGTCGCGCCCTGGGCGATGGCGAACGAGAGCATCGTCACGCCGCCCAGCAGGGTGTACGGATGGACGAAGGACAGCAGGCTGGGGCCGTCGAATTGCCCGGATGAGTCCAGTGGCAGGCCGTGGACCATGCCCGACCAGAAGATGCCGACGAGCAGCGGCAGCAGCGCGCTCGAGGCGAGCATGACGTTGTCCCATGCGGCGCGCCAGCGCAGGCCGTCGCGCTTGGAGCGGTACTCGACCGCGATGCCTCGCACGATGATGCCTGCGATGAGCAGGAGCAGGGGGATGTAGGCAGCGGAGAACGCCGTGGCATACCAGCCTGGGAAGGCGGCGAAGATGGCAATGCCGCCCATCACCAGCCACATCTCGTCTGCGTCCCACACGGGACCGATGGTGGCGAGAATCTGCCTGCGCTCGGCATCGTCGCGGCCCATCGTGCGAGCGAGGATGCCGACCCCGAAGTCGAAGCCCTCGAGCACGAAGAAGCCGGTCCACAGGAAGGCGATGACGCAGAACCAGAGTGTCACGAGGTCCATGAGGGCTCGCTCTCGCTCGCGTCGGCTGCATCCAGCGGTGCGGGTCCGGCCTGCGCGTACCGGGTGATCAGGCGGATCTCGATGACGGCGAAGGCGCCGTACAGGGCCCAGAAGACCAGCAGGCTGGTCACGACCATCCATGGTTCGAGGGACGACGTCGCATCGCCCGTCCTGAGCAGCCCGAAAACCGTCCAGGGCTGGCGCGAGTTCTCGGTGAAGATCCAGCCGAACATGTTGCCCAGCCACGGCGTGATGACTATCCACGTCGATATGGCCCAGAACCAGCGACTGGTGGGCAGGCGCCCCTTGCGGGTGCGCCACCAGGCGACGACCATCCACATCGCGCCGAGGAGGCCGAAGCCCATCATCAGGCGGAACGAGTAGAACGCCACCCACACGTTCGGGATGTAGTAGCCGTCGCCGTACTGCTCCTGGTACTGGCTCTCGAGCGGCTTCATGCCCTGGACTACCCCGTCGAACGAGTTGGTCGCCACGAGCGACAGCAGGCAGGGGATCTCGATGTCGAACTTGTTCATCTGGGCCTGCTGGTCCGGCCACGCGATGATGCTCAGGCCCGCACACGGCCCGACGGTGTCCCACGCAGCCTCGCCCGCGGCGACCTTCATCGGCTGCTGCTCGGTCATGCGCACGCCGAGGCCGTCGCCGACGAGGCCCTGCAGCGCCCCGACGACGATGCCCGCGATGATCGCGAACTTCCACAGCGAGCGCATGACGTCCAGGTGCTGGCGCCTCCGCAGGTGGTACGCCGCGACCGCGAACACGAAGACTGTCGCGGCGACCAGGCCGCCCAGCACGGCGTGGGTCCACGACCACAGTGCCGTGCTGTTCGTCAGGAGTGCCCCGAGATCGGTCAGGTGCGCGTTGCCCTCGGAATCGAGCTCGTAGCCGACGGGATGCTGCATCCAGGAGTTCGCGACGATGATGAAGTAGGCGGAGAGCCAGGTCCCGAGCGCGAAGAGCCAGATGCTCGCCACATGGACGACGCGGGGGAGCCTGTCGCGGCCGAAGAACCACAGCCCGAGGAAGGTCGACTCGAGGAAGAAGGCGAACAGGCCTTCCATGGCCAAGGGTGCCCCGAAGACGTCTCCGACGAACAGGCTGTACCTCGACCAGTTCATGCCGAACTCGAACTCCTGCACGATGCCGGTCACGACGCCCATCGCGAAGTTGATGAGCAGGAGGGTGCCGAGGAAACCCGAGATGGAGCGGTAGGCCGGCTTGCCGGTGCGGGCGTAGGCCGTCTCGAACCCAGCGACGATGGGCGCCAGTCCGAGGGTGAGCGGGACGAACAGGTAGTGGAACAGCGTCGTGGAGGCGAATTGGAGCCGTGACAGGTCGAGGACCGAGCCCAGGACGTCCATCCGTGCCTCCCCGCGTGTCCGCAGGCCCCGTGGCCTGCGCGCAGACGGGAGCCTAGCCATGGGCGCTGGTGGCGCTCCATGAATAGGGTGGCTCCCGTGATTACCCGGATGTCGACGCTCTTCCTGCGCACCCTTCGTGACGATCCCGCCGATGCGGAGGTGCCCAGCCACCGCCTGCTCGTGCGCGGTGGCTTCGTCCGGCGTATCGCACCGGGGGTCTTCAGCTGGTTGCCGCTCGGCTATGCGGTCTATCGCAATGTCGAGCGGATCGTGCGCCAGGAGATGGACGCCGCGGGCTTCCAGGAGGTGCACTTCCCGGCCCTGCTGCCCCGCGAGCCCTACGAGCACACGCATCGCTGGACCGAGTACGGCGACACCCTCTTCCGCCTGCAGGACCGCAAGGGCACCGACTACCTCCTCGGCCCTACCCACGAGGAGATGTTCACCTTGATGGTGAAGGGCGAGTACTCCTCCTACAAGGACCTCCCCCTGGTCATCTACCAGATCCAGACGAAGTACCGCGACGAGGCGCGTCCGCGCGCCGGAATCCTGCGCGGTCGCGAGTTCGTCATGAAGGACTCGTATTCGTTCGACGTCGATGATGCAGGCCTGGAAGTCTCGTACCAGCGCCACCGCGATGCGTACATCAGCACGTTCGCGCGCCTCGGGCTGGACTTCGTGATCGTGTCCGCCATGTCCGGGGCGATGGGCGGCTCCGCCAGCGAGGAGTTCCTCGCGCCGACCGAGGTCGGCGAGGACTCCTTCGTGCGCTGCTCGTCCTGCGACTATGCCGCGAACGTGGAGGCCGTCGTCACCGTGCCGCCCGCGCCCATCGGCTGGGATGCCGTGCCTGCGGCGCACGCCGAGCAGACACCGGGCACGCCGACGATCGACTCCCTCGTCGAGATCTCGAACTCCCGCGCGGACCTCGCGCGCGCCGACCGTCCCTGGCACGGCGGCGACACGCTCAAGAACGTCGTGTTCATGGTCACCGACCCCGATGGCAGCCAGCATGCGCTGGCCATCGGGCTGCCCGGTGACCGCGAGGTCGACATGAAGCGGCTCGAGGCGGTACTGCACCCCTCGGTGGCTCGTCCGTTCGAGGAAGCCGACTTCGACAGGTACCCAGCGCTCGTCAAGGGCTACATCGGTCCCGGCGCACTCGGCACCTCGTCGTCGTCCGGGGTTCGCTACCTGGTGGATCCGCGCGTGGTCGACGGAACGCGCTGGATCACCGGTGCGAACGTCTCTGGCAGCCACGTGTACGACCTCGTGTGCGGGCGGGACTTCACCGCTGACGGCACCATCGAAGTGGCCGAGGTGCGTGCCGGCGATGCTTGCTCGCAGTGCGGCTCCCCGCTCGAGATCGCGCGCGGCATCGAGATCGGGCACATCTTCCAGCTGGGGCGCAAGTATGCCGAGGCACTCGACCTGAAGGTGCTCGACGCCACCGGCGAGCTCGTCACGGTCACGATGGGCTCCTACGGCATCGGCGTCTCGCGCGCAGTTGCCGCGATCGCCGAGCAGTCGCATGACGACAAGGGCCTCATCTGGCCGCGGGAGGTCGCGCCCGCCGACGTGCACATCGTCGCGACCGGCAAGGACGACGCGGTCTTCGATGCGGCCGACGAACTGGCCGCCCAGCTCGATGCGGCGGGCGTGCGGGTCCTGCTCGATGACCGCCGCGGCGTCAGCCCCGGCGTGAAGTTCAACGATTCCGAGCTCATCGGCGTGCCCACGATCGTGGTTGTGGGCAAGCGGCTGGCAGACGGGTTCGTCGAGGTCAAGGACCGCAGGTCCGGCGATCGCACCGACATCGCGATCGCCGATGCGGTGGCCGAGCTGCTCGCGGTGGTACGGGGCTAGCCATGGCAGCGCTGCGGGCAGTGGTGTTCGACTGGGGAGGCACCTTGACCCCCTGGCACGACATCGACCTCTTCGCCCAGTGGTACGCCTACGCCGAGGTCTACGACCCCGTTGACGCGGCTGCCCTGGCGCACCGGCTGGCCGGCCGCGAGACCGAGCGCTGGGCACGCCAGCGCGACTCCAGCGGAGCAACGAGCACAGGGGCCCTGGACTCGCTGTTCACCGACGAGGGCATCGACATCACCGGCGCCCGGCACCTGCGCGCACTGGGCAGCTACCTCGACTTCTGGGCGCCCCACACGATCGCGCATCCCCAGGCCGGTGAGCTGCTGCAGTGCCTGCGCGATCGGGGCCTGCTCGTCGGCGTGCTGAGCAACACGATGTGGCCGCGCTCGTACCACCAGGAGGTCTTCGCGCGCGACGAGCTCGACGGCCTGATCGATGCCGCCGTCTACACGAGCGAGCTCGACGTGGCCAAGCCGCATGCCGATGCCTTCGCTGCCATCGCCTCGGGGCTGGGGGTACTCCCTGTCGAGTGCGCATACGTGGGCGACCGGCTGTGGGACGACGTCCACGGCGCACAGCAGGCGGGCATGCGCGCCATCCATGTGCCGCACTCGCGCATTCCCGCGGACCAGGTACCCGACGCCTCCGCCGTCCCGGATGCCATCGCGGTCGAGCTCATCGACGTGCTCGCCGTCATCGAGTCCTGGCGCTAGCGGCCTGGCCGGAGTGCATGGACGCCGCGACGATCGCACTGCTGTGCTGCGCTGCTGCGGTGGCAGGCTGGGTCGATGCGGTCTCCGGCGGAGGCGGGCTGCTTCAGCTTCCGTCCCTGCTCATGGCAGTGCCGAGCGATACCCCTGTGGTGGCCATGGCCACGAACAAGCTCGCGAGTTCGATCGGCACGGCCACGGCGACTGCGCAGTACGCCCGGGCAGCACGGCCCGATGTGCGCACTGCTGCGCCGATGGCCGTAGCCGCCATCATCGGTGCCCTCGCCGGCGCATCGACAGCCAGCCGCCTGCCGGCGGAGGTCATCCGTCCGATCGTCCTGGTGCTGCTGGTCGGCGCCTGGCTCTGGACTCTCCTGAGCCCGCGGATGGGGGAGCAGGACAACCTGCGTTGGCGCGGTTCGCGTACCCACTATGCGGTGGCCGCCATCGCGGGCCTGGCCATCGGCTTCTACGACGGCATCTTCGGCCCGGGCACCGGGTCCTTCCTGCTCTTCGTGCTGGTGAGCGTCCTGGGCTATTCGTTCCTGCGCGCATCGGCGACTGCGAAGGTCGTGAACCTGTCGACGAACCTCGCCGCGCTCGCGGTCTTCACCGCGACCGGTTCCGTCCTGTGGCTCCTGGGCCTGCTGATGGGCGCATGCAACGCGGTAGGCGCGCTGGTCGGCGCGCGCATGGCGATTCGCAAGGGAAGCGGCTTCGTGCGCCTGGTCTTCTTGTGCGTCGTCGCCGTGCTCATCCTGCGCCTGGGTTGGGACGCGCTGCGGTCCTCGTAGCCAGTGGGCGGATGCGGGCCTCGGGCACCTGCTAGGACGGGAACGCCTGGGGCGCTGCGCCCCAGCCCACGGCTCGCATGGCGCACGTGGCCCCGGCGCGCGCGGCCTGGCGCCGCTGCCCGCCCGACGTGGCTCCTGCCGCCTGCGCGTAGACGGCCGCCAGCGCCATCTCTACTCGGGCGAGGAGTTCTCGTGCCGCACGCGGAGTCGTAGGAGCAGCGCCGATGTCGTAGGCGGCAGCGGGCTCCGGCACGGTGCCGCCCGCGGCCAGGACGAGACCCGTGGCCAGGTCCTGGGCGCGCGCATGATCGTCGCGCGCTGCCCGTGCCCGGGCCCGGCTTCCTGCTGGCAGGTGGGCGCCTGCAGCCCCGTATGCGTAGACGGATGCTGCCTCGGCTGCGGCGACTGCTGCCCACGCCTGCGCCGCAGTCGCCGGTGTGCCCGATTCGCCCATCACAGGCCTGCCAGGTACTGGGCATGCGAGGCCTCTGAGGCGGCGATGCTCGCGAGCAGGCGGGCGCGACTGGTGCCTTCGGCTCCATCGGCCGGGACGGGCTCGTTCGATCCGACGCATGCATCAATGCGCTGATCGCATGCTGCCGACTCGGCGGCGGCGAGCAGGGCGATCGTGCGCGAGCGCGAGGCAGGCATCGTGCCGGCCGGGGGCAGTTGCTCGGGCCGCTGGGACCCCAGGGCGGCTGCATGCTTCGCGTGCTGGTCGAGGACGGGCGCAAGGGCGCCTTGCAGGTCCGGGTGCGCAGCGATCGCGGCCTCGTACCTGGCCACCATCAGCCACTCGTCGGCGATTGCGGCGTCGAGGAGTACCTGGGCCACCTGCGGGTCGGCCTGCGCCGAACCGGCGGTCGAGGACGATGACGAAGGGGCCGGCGCGGAGCAGGCAGCCGTTGCCGCGCCCGGGAGGGCTGCGAGCGCTGTCACGCCGGCGAGCAGCCCCAGCATCCGGCGCCTGTCGACGCGCGCATCGCCGGCCGGTCGACCGGGCTCGTCGTGCTGTGCCCTGGGCGGGGTCATCGCCATGCACACAGGATGGCAGGTACCCTGGTCTGGCTACCGCACGACTACATCCGCACGACCACGACCGCACGGCCACAACCGCACTGCCACAAC
>CAYFLP010000125.1:0-7516 GCA_964344045.1 uncultured Bifidobacteriaceae bacterium | reverse complement strand
CCCCTCGCCCAGCATCCGCCCCTTGGCGAGTGGTGGGTTGTGGCTCCTTTTGCGCGCGAAATCGAGCCACAACCCACCGTTCGTCGGGGTGGTCGCCGACTCAGTTCTCGCGCGCGGTCTCGGCGACCAGGACGCCGGCGAGGACGATCAGCCCGCCGATGCCCTGCACCGGAGCGAACGTCTCGCCCAGCAGGGCGAGTGCGATGAGTCCGGCCCACAGCGGCTCGGTCGTGCCGACGATGCCTGCCCGCTGGGCACCGATGCGGCCGAGGGATCCCAGGACGAGCAGGAACGGGACGATCGTTCCCATGACGATGCCCCAGGCCATGAGCACCCAGACGGGAAACGCGGGGCCGCCGGAGATCAGCGGTTCGGTCGGGGTCGCCATGATGTCGACCGGGAAGTGCCACCACGGCATGATCACCGCCCACGCTGCCGTCGCGAAGATGAAGCCCCACATGGTCAGTGACACGGGGTCGCGCTCGCGCTGCCCGCGCTCGCCGAGCAGCCAGTAGGTCGACAGGGCGAAGGCGAGCGCGAACCCGGCCATGACCCCGACCGGATCGAGGGTCATTCCATTCCAGACCTGGGCGACCAAGGCCAGGCCGAGGAGGGTCAGTCCGATGCCCAGCCAGATGCGTGCCCCGACGGCAACCCCCCGGAAGAACTTCAGGTACAGCGCCACCACGACGGGTGCGACGAACGCGAGCAGCGTGCCGATGCCTACCGGCAGCCGCGAGATGGTGACGAAGTACAGGAACTGCACCAAGGTGAAGGCGACGACGCCGTACAGCGCGAGGAACCACCACTCGCCGCGCTTGACCCGAAAGCCCGACCGTCGAAAGAGCGCGACGTAGAGCACCAGGAGCACGGCGGCGCCGCCGTTGCGCAACTGGGTCAGGTGGGCGGGGTCGAGCCCGACGTTGAGGGCCGCCTTGGCCACGACTCCATTGAGCGCGAACAAGAACGCCGCCGCGAGGTACATCGCGACGCCGATGATGTTGTTGCGCGCATCCTGCGCGTGCTCAGTGGTCACGGATGCCGCGACTACTTCTCGCCGTCGAGCTGCCAGATGCGTGCGCCGCCCACGAGTGCTGCGGAGTTCGGCACGATGACGACGTCGTCGCCCATCTTGTTCAGGACGGTCGGCGTGATGTGGCGAGAGTTGCCACCGCCGAGATACAGCCTGTCCCACATGAACACCGGGCGCAGCCCCTCGATCATGCGCCCGATGCGCCGCGACCACAGGGCATCGCCGAGTCGGCGGCGCTCGTGCTCGCCGATGTAGGTGTCGTACGACAGGCCCCAGCGCACGGGTGCCTGTGACAGCTCCAGGTGCGGGGCCAGGTGGCCCCCGTCGAACACCGCGCAGCCCAGGCCGGTGCCGAGGGTCAGCACGAGTTCGAGGCCCTGCCCGGCGATGACGCCGGCTCCGTGGACCTCGGCATCGTTGAGCACTCGCACGGGCATGCCCATGCGCTCGGTGAGGGCGGTCTGCACGTCGAACCCGTCCCACTGCTCGACGAGCTCGGGAAGAACGCGCGTGCGCGGCCCTGCCTTGGTGACGTAGTGGGGGGTGGTGACCACGACTCCGTGCCGGATCATGCCCGGCATGCCGACGGTCGCACGCGATGCCTTCGGCAACTGGTCGGCCAGGCCGGCGAGGGTGTCGACGAACAGGGAGGTCGGCAGCGGGTAGGGCGTGGGCACCCGGATGGGGTGGGCGCGCATGGTTCCGGCCTCGTCCAGCACGGAGCCCTTGATGCCGCCGCCGCCGCAGTCGATCGCCAATGTGGTCATGCGCTGCATTCTGCCGTGTGGCGGGTGGGTATTCTTCTGTGGCCGCCAGGTGACTGGCAGCACGGAGGCGTCGCCTAGTCCGGTCTATGGCGCCGCACTGCTAATGCGGTTTGGGTTCATCCCCATCGAGGGTTCAAATCCCTCCGCCTCCGCCGAACCCGATGGGGCCCTCACTGCGCGTGCGGGCCCCATCGCGCTTCCTGGCGGAAAGCTCATTCCCCTGATTTGTGACTTGGGCCACGTAGTCGGGCCCCGACCGCTAGCGTCCTGCCCACGCCACACCTGCACGTGGCCCTCGGGGAGGTAGTCATGCGTCACTTCGCGAACCTGGCTGCGGTGGAAGCTGCCATCGGCGAGCCCCTGGGCTACAGCGACTGGCATGTGATCGACCAGGACGAGATCAACATGTTCGCCGACGCCACGCACGACCACTACTGGATCCACACCGACCCAGAGAAGGCGAAGGACGGCCCCTTCGGCGCCACCATCGCGCACGGCTTCTTGACCTTGTCGCATGTGCCGGTGTTCATCCAGGAGGTCTACGCGATCGACAGCCTGAAGATGATGCTCAACTACGGCCTCAACAAGGTTCGATTCCCCTCGCCCACGCCCGTAGGCCAGCGCATCCGTGGAGCCGTGGAAGTGGCTGCTGTCGAGCGTGGTGCGAAGGGCTCTCAGGTGGTCTCGAAGGTGACCATCGAGGTCGAGGGGTCTGACCGTCCGGTGTGCGTGGCCGAGATGGTCATCATGTGCATCGAGTAGGCGCGCTCGCTACGGCGTGAGGTCGCGGACGTACAGGCCTGGCGCGTCGACCAGCGGCGGATACTTTCCGCTGCCGACAGTGCGCGTGGCGGGCACCCGCTCGCCGGCGCGCTCGCCCACCCAGTCGGCCCACGGCTCCCACCATGAACCGGTGTACTGGGTCGCGCCTGCGCGCCACTCCTCGGCCGTGCCGTTGGGCGGACCGCCCATGAAGTAGGAGGCCTTGGGGTTGCCCGGCGGGTTGACGAGGCTGGCGATGTGGCCCGCGTTGCTGAGCACGTAGGTGCTCGGACCGGAGAGCAGCTGCGTCGTGCGGAAGCAGCCTGTCCACGGCGTCAGGTGATCGGTGATCGCGCCGGTGACGAACATCGGGACGTCGATCTGCTTCAAGCGCACCGGTGAACCGAGCACGGTGAGCTCGCCGTCCTTGCACATCGCGTTGTCCTTGAAGACCTGGAGGAACTGCCGGTGCAGTGCGGCGGGCAGGTTGGTGCCGTCGACGCTCCAGGCGAGGATGTCGAAGACCGGCGGGTCCTGGCCCATGAGCCAGTTGCTGACCACGTAGTTGAAGATCAGGTCGTCTGGGCGCATCAGGTTGAACATGGTGGCAAGGGAAGCGGCAGTGATGATGCCGTCCTTGTCGGAGCTGTTGCTCGCCATCTCGAGCAGGCGCGGTGCGGAGAACGCGCCGAGCGGAGCTCGCTCGTGGAAGTCGAGGAGCGTCACCGCGTACGACGCGCTGTTGATGCGCTGGTCGCCGACGGTGGCCATGTGGTTGAGCAGCAGGGTCTGCAGGATGCCGCCTGCGCAGAAGCCCAGCGAGTTGATCTCCTCGCTGCCCGTGATCTCGGTGATGACGTCGATGCAGTGCAGGGCTGCGCCTGCGTAGGTATCGGCATCCCAGTCGCGCTGGTCGGGAGTCGGGTTTCGCCAGCTGATCATGAAGACCGTGATGCCACGAGACACCGCGTACTCGACGAACGAGCGTCCGGGGCGCAGGTCGAGGAAGTAGTAGCGGCCGATCGGCGGCGGAAGGATCATGAGCGGGCGCTCATAGGTGGTCTCGGTGCTCGGCGCGTACTGGATCAGCTCGACGACCTCATCGCGGTAGACGACCGAGCCGGGAGTGAGGGCGAGGTCCTCGCCGACCGTGAACGCCGAGCGGTCGGTCTGCTCAGGGAAGCCGCGGTTGTGGCGGACGTCGTCGGCGAAGTTTCGCGCGCCGCGAGCCAGGCTCACGCCGAAGGTGTCGAATGCCGTCTTGAGCGCAGCGGGGTTGCCGGGCAGGTAGTTGGTGGGGGAGAGCGCACTGTTGAGGACGCCCACCGCGAAGCGCGAACGCTCGATATCGCGCCAGTCGGTGTCGGTCTCCTCGAGATGGTCGACCAGGGAGTTCAGGGTCGATGCGAGGGCCACGTAGCCCTGCATCCACCTCCTATAGAGGGGATTGCCGCGCCAGGCGGGGTCGGAGAAACGCCGGTCTCGGGGGCCCGGGTCGAAGCCCTCGGTGCCCTTGAGCACGGAAGCCACATTGCCGACTAGGCCGGCAATCTCGCTGGTGAGGGGCCCTGGCTGGGCGATGGCACGCGCAACGCCCTTGGCGAGGCCGGTCAGGGAGGTAATGCCCGAACGGGGCAGGTCGCCCTGGTTGGCCGAGCCGGCACCGTGCGCGGAAGCAGGTGACTGCTCGTCGGCACCCGTGAGCGCACCCACTCCTACCCCCTTGCTGACAGGCGGCGTCCCGCCCGAAAAATCCTTGGAAACCCGAAAATCTGATTCCCCCATATATTGCCTGCGAGGCCTATACTGCCGTGAACTAGCAGGCTCGCGAAAGTCCTAAGGGGGCGCAATGCTCTACGCCGGGTACGAGATCAGCCGCTGGGCGGCCCAGCCCGTCCTGTCGACGTCCGGTGCGATCGCGAGAAAGATGCGCAATCTGCCACGTTCGGTGCGCAGCAAGCCCGGCATCAGCCACGCATGGGCGGCCGCCGAGGTCGTCTCGAACCTGCGCGCCACCCATGACCGCCCGCACTTTTGGATCGACTCCGTCTGGGTCGATGCCCAGCAGTACGCCGTGACCGAGCGCGAGACCTCCTTCAGCCCGTTCGCCACTCGTATCCACTTCAAGAAGGAAGTCGAACTGCACCAGCCCAAGGTGCTGGTAGTCGGCCCGCTCTCCGGCCACTTCGCCACTTTGATCCGCCCGACCGTGCGCTCACTGCTCTCGGACTTCGACGTGCATGTGATCTCCTGGAACAACGCGCGCGACGTCCCGGTCGAGAAGGGCACTTTCGGCCTCGAGGACTACATCGCCCACGTGATGATGGAGATCCGCGAGCTCGGCCCCGACACTCATGTGCTTGCCGTGTGCCAGCCGGGCGTCCCCACCCTCGCAGCGGTGTCGCTCCTCGCACAGCAGGACGACGTCGCGCAGCCGGCATCGCTCACGCTGATCGCCAGCCCGATCGACACCCGCATCAACCCCAATCGCGTGAACGAGTTCGCGATGGCCAAGCCGCTGAGCTACTTCGAGGACAAGCTGATCCAGTCCGTTCCCGGCTCGTATCCCGGTGCCGGACGCCGCGTGTACCCCGGCTTCGTGCAGCTCGGTGCGTTCATGTCGATGAACATCAAGCGCCACATCAACAAGCATCGCGACATGTTCAACGCCATGGTCGACGGCGACCTCCGCGAGGCTCAGACCGTCCGCGACTTCTATGACGAGTACGGCGCGATCATGGACGTCTACGCAGAGTTCTACCTCGACACGGTCGACCAGGTATTCCAGCGTCACTTGCTGCCCAAGGGCGAGATGACCTGGCAGGGCGAGCTGATCGATCCGAGCGCCATCCGCCGCACGGCACTGCTGACGATCGAGGGCACCGAAGACGACATCTGCTCGCCTGGGCAGAACCGTGCGGCCCACGACATCTGCTCGAGCATCCCTGCGCACATGCGCGGAGAGCACCTGCAGGCAGGAGTGGGCCACTACGGCGTCTTCAGCGGTTCGCGCTGGGAGGCGGAGATCTACCCGGTCGTGCGCAATTTCATCAACTCGCACGCCACCGCTGAAGCCACCGACCGCTCGTGACGCAGGCGCTCGTCTCCTCCGCGCGCTCGCACGCGGTCGGCGACATCCCACGGCGCACTGCGGCGCGCATGCCGCACAAGACGGCCATCGTCAACGGTGACGTCCGGCTGACCTTCGCCGAGCTGGAGGCCGCAGTCGACCGACTTGCCGCCAAGCTGGCCGACCTGGGGCTGGTGAAGGGCGACCGGCTTGCGATCTTGTCGCACAACTGCTGGCAGTTCCCCGTGGTCTCGTTCGCAGCGGCTCGACTGGGCGTGATCCTGGTGCCCATCAACTTCATGCTCGGTGCGGACGAGATCGCGTTCATCCTCGAGCACAGCGCATCCTCGGCACTCATCGCCGAGGATGCCCTGGTCACGACAGCGCAGGCAGCCATCGACCACGCGAGCCTGCAGATCGAACGGCGCGCGGTGATCCCCATGCACGGCGAAGTCCCCGCTGGCTGGACGGACATCGCCGAATGGATCGCGTTCGACGGCACGGCCCCCAGCGTGCTGGTGGACGACGACGACCCGCTGCGCCTGATGTACACCTCGGGCACGGAGTCGCGGCCGAAGGGCGCATTGCTGTCGAGCCGGGCCCTCATGTGGCAGTTCGTCAGCTGCATCATCGACGGCGGCATGAGCGCCGACGATGTCGATCTGCACACCCTGCCGCTGTACCACTGCGCGCAGCTCGACTGCTTCCTCGGCCCCGACGTCTACCTCGGCGCGACGAGCGTGATCTTGCCGGGCGCTGTCGCATCGGATGTCCTCGCCGCGATGCAGAGCGAGGGCGTCACCAAGTTCTTCGCGCCGCCGACCGTGTGGATCTCGCTCCTGCGCAGTCCCGACTTCGAAGGCGCAGACCTGTCCCGGCTGGGCAAGGGCTACTACGGCGCGTCCGCCATGCCCGTCGAGATCCTGCGCGAGATCCAGACGCGACTTCCGTCCCTGCGCCTGTGGAACTTCTACGGCCAGACCGAGATGGCGCCCCTGGCGACGATCCTGGGCCCCGACGAGCAGATGTCCCACGCGGGCTCAGCGGGCCGCGCAGCCTGCAATGTTGAAACCCTCATCGTCGACGATGACGACGTGCCCGTGCCGCCTCGCACGGTCGGCGAGATCGTCCATCGCTCGCCCCAGGCGACCCTTGGCTACTACCGCAACGAGGAGAAGACCGCGGAGTCCTTCCGCAACGGCTGGTTCCACAGCGGTGACCTCGGCTACTTCGACGAGGAAGGCCGCCTGTACGTCGTCGATCGCAAGAAGGACATGATCAAGACGGGTGGCGAGAACGTCGCCAGCCGCGAGGTCGAGGAGGCCATCTACCTGCTCGACTCAGTGGCCGAGGTCGCTGTGTTCGGCGTCTCCCACCCGACGTGGGTCGAGGCCGTCACCGCGGTGGTCGTCCCGAAGGCCGGGGCCGACCTGACCTCGGACGAGGTCATCGCCCATGCCCGAGCCCACCTGGCCGGCTTCAAGACCCCGAAGTACGTGGTCATCGCCGACCAGCTGCCCAAGAACCCCAGCGGCAAGATCCTCAAGCGCCAGCTGCGCGACGACTACGCCCACGTCGCCGACGGCGGCTGAGACCCCAGGCGAGCGGGCAAGGCCCGATTTCGCGACTGAGAAGGCCCCCGGTATGCTCGCTCACGGCATTGTGCCGAGCGCCCGTAGCTCAATGGATAGAGCATCTGACTACGGATCAGAAGGTTGCACGTTCGAGTCGTGCCGGGCGCACCCAGTGAAGCTCCGGGTGAGGAATCTCCCCGGGGCTTTTCTGCATCCGGGGCCGTCGCGTCGCCGCTAAGGTCGCCTGCGTGAACGACAAGCCGCTCGACGAGGGCCCTCTCATCTCAGGCGATGCCCTGGGCCGCGTGGT
>CAYFLP010000124.1:0-7519 GCA_964344045.1 uncultured Bifidobacteriaceae bacterium | reverse complement strand
TTCACGCCTGGCCAGCTGGCCGACCAACTGGCCGCGTCCGCGACGTTCGAGGAATTCTTCGCGGCCGCACCGATGAACCCGCAGGCATCGCTGATCACCGGGGTCGTGTGCGGGGTGCGAGTGGAAGATGTCGACGACCCGCTGATGCAACGGATCCGCTACCTCGACAAGCTGGTCGACGAGCTTGCCAAGGGCAAGCCGATGGAGAAGATCCTGCGCACCGGCTAATCGGCCAACCGGCTAACCGGCTAACCGGCTAACCGGCTAACCAGCTTGGCCGGCTTGGCCGGCACCGCGATGCACGGCCGGACGCTTGGGCAACAGCCCCGTGAACATCAGCGCGGCGAGGCCCACCACGAGCAGCACGCCGAGCGCGGCATTCAGCGCGTCGATGCGCGCCGTGCGGTTGGCGTTCAGAACGGCGTCCGAGGTCGCCTCGGGGACATCCGCCTGCGTGAGCGCAGCGCTGAGCTGGGTGTCGGACATGAACGGCACGCCGCTGGAGAGCTCGACCGTTGCCTGGGCCGCCACCTCGGGCGGCACATCCGGGCTGCCTGAGATGCCGGAGATCACGCCCGCCGTCAGGATCGCGATGAGCACCGAGCCGGCCAGCGCGGTGCCGACCGAGGCGCCGAGGTTGGCCGAGGTGTTCTGCAGCCCACCGACTTCGGCACTGTGCTCGTCGGGGACGGACGAGACTGTGACAGCGCCCAGCTGGGCGCCGAAGCAGCCGGTGCCGAGCCCGATCAGGATCATCGGGACCATCACGACGCCGGCCGAGGCGCCGAGGTCGATGCCCGACATCAGCGTGAGGATGCCGGCGAGCAGCAGGAGCACGCCGATGCGCACCACGCGCCGGGGAGAGGCATGCGGCCACACCCGCGGGATGCCCAGGGCCGACACCAGGAGCGACACCGACAGGGGCAGCACCCGCAGGCCCGTCTCCACGGCCGGCAGTTCGAGCACCACCGACAAGAACAGCGGGACGACGAAGAAGATCCCCGACTGCAGCAGGTACTCGAAGAAGAACATCAGCAGGCCGCCGTCGAGCTGCCGGTTACGGAAGATCGAAGGCTGCACGAGCGGCTCGCGACCGGCAGCGATGACGCGCAGCTCCCAGAGCAGGAACAGCCACATCACGAGGGCTCCGCCCACGATGAGCCAGACGGTAGGCGAGAGTCCGAGCAGCGCAGGTGCGCCCGGGTTCGGATGGATCCAGCCCCAGCTGCTCGACTGGAGGATTCCGTACACCGCGAAGCCCAGGCCGACGGCCGACAGCACGGTGCCGACGATGTCGAGCCGCTTGCCGCCCTCGGCCGGCGTGTCGTTGATGCGACGGGCGAGCAGCACGAGAGCGCCGGCGACAAGTACCTCGCCCACGAACACCCATCGCCACGAGAAGTAGGTGGTGGCCACTCCGCCCAGCAAGGGACCGACGGCCACGGCGATGGCACCCGCCGAGGCGATGAGGCCATACGCCCGGGGCCTGTTCTCGGGAGCCATGTTGGCCGCCACGAGAGCGACGGTCGCAGGCATGATCAGGGCCGCGCCGATGCCCTCGAGCACGGACCAGCCGAGGATGAGGACGAACAGGTTCGGGGCGATCGCGGTCAGCAGTGAGCCCACGGCGTAGATGACGCCGCCGATGACGAATGCCTTCCGGCGACCGATGTTCGACCCGATCTTGCCGCCCGTGATCATCAACGTGGCCATCACGAGCGTGTACATGGTGATCGCGGTCTGGATGCCCGTGACCGTCGTGCCGAGATCCTCCGCGGCCTGGGCCATCGACACGTTCATGACCGACATGTCGAGGGTCATGAGGAATTGCGCTGCGGCAAGGGTCAGGAGGACAAGGCCAGCGCCTGCCGCACGGGTGCCCATCTCCCCCGACTTCGTCCTCATGCAGGCATCCTCTCCCATCGCGCAGGCCCGAACCGCTGCCGTGCGCCGTGCGTGCTAGCCGATCTTCTCCATCGCGACGCGTGCGATCTGGGCATAGCCCTTGGGGTTGGGATGGATGCCCGTGTCGTTGGAGATGATCCACGCAGGCCCGCCGCACCAGCCCGACGTGGAGTAGGTGACCGCGAACTTGTCCTGGGTGATGATCGACTGGTTGCTCGGGCCGTCGGTGCCGACATCGGTCATCGCCGGGCCGATGCAGTCGGTGGCTGACGTGAAGTCCCCCGGAGGCAATCCGACGCCGAACTGCGGATCTGCGGCACGCAGGCGGTCGCCATCGGCACGCCCTGCCTTGACGTCGTCGATGGCCCGCATCACGGTGTCGTCGAGCACCTGGCGCGCGACGAGCAGTCCTTGCGGTGAGTAGGCAGCGCTGCTCGGGACGACCTCCGGGTAGGTGACGACCAGGATGTTCGCATCGGTGCCGTCCAGCAAGCGGGTGTAGACGGTCACCAGCGCCGGGTAGGTGCCATCGTCGGCGATCACTCCGGCGAGGCAGGTGCGCAGCCCGTCCATGTCGCCGGCCTTGTCGTAGGCGTAGCAGTACTTGCCGCGGTCGCCCACGATCTTGGCGAGGGTCGGGTTGCCGCCGAGGGTCATCAGGACCTGTGTCGGCTTCAAGGAGATGGCCGCGTCGAGGGCGCTCAGGCCGTCGAACTGGGCGAAGCTGATCTTGTCCTGTGCCCACTGAACGGCTGTCGAGCCCGAGATGGCGAGATTGGCGTACGACCCGCTCGACGTGTCATCGGTGATGCCCATGGCGAAGGCGACCTGCGCTGCCCACGAGACCTGGTTCGAGAACCCATAGTCCGGGGCGAACTCGATGTCGCCCTTGGAATTGCGGCGCGTGGAATTGGACGAGCAGGGGTTGTTCGCCGCCGGCGGCGAGCTGAACAGCCCGCAGGTGAAGAACTGGGTGGCCGACATTGCCGAGCCGTCCGAGAAGAAGCCGTAGGCGGCCGTGTAGCTGTCACCGAGGGCGACTACCCGCGGCATGCCATCGCCCGAAGCCGCCGCCGAGGCCGGCTCGGGCGCCTCGGAGATCGGCTCGGGTGCCTGGGTCGCGGCCGGTGAGTCCGGCGCGAAGGATGCGTCGGTCGGCATCGGGCCAGGCGTCGCAGAAGTGCTCGGCACGACCGCGGCCGGGGCCCCATCGCCTGCCAGCTGCACGGGTGCTGCACCCTGCGAGCCACCTGAGCAGGCTGCCACCAGCGCCGTCATCGCGAGCATCGCTGCCAGGCGCGCGATGCGTTCCGTGGCGATGGACCTCATGTACTGCCTCCCCGTTGCCGTTGCTGGCCCCATCATGCGCCGCGCGACACCGTGATTGCCTGCCGACAGGGGTTATCCCCAGTAGGCATACTGTCCGCATGCCACGCGACCCCCAGGGCACCCGCCCGCCCGGACCCATCATCACCATCCACGTCCTGGCCTGGATCGGTGTTGTCTTCTGGGCAAGCGAGACCATCAGCGCCTTCGCCGACGGTTCCTCGAGCAAGTTCATGGTGCTCGCCCTTGCGATCGTGCTGGGCGGGGCGCACGTGCTCACCTCGGTGCTCACCGGGCGCCACAACGCCAAGGCGCTCTACCCGATCCTGGTCATCTTGATCGGCGACTCGCTACTGACGTTGTTCGTCAACGTGCTGGCAATCGTGCTGGTCGCCTTCACCGTGGTGATCTTGCTGATGTACCGCAGCCGCTCGGCGCGCGCCTGGTTCGCTTCCGCCTGAGGGCGGGCGGAAGCAGGCAGCGCTCAGCGGACCGACCAGCCCATCCCGTTCCAGTACGGCTGCCGCGTGCAGACCCATCCTCCGGCGTTGTCGTTGGGCCACTGGGCGTAGCTCAGGCCCCACGCGGCCAGGTGCAGGTTGACCAGCCCGGGCCAGTCGACGTGATCGGGCACGTAGGCCACGCAGTCGGCAGAAGTCATTCCGGCCGGCACCGAGAACTGCTGCATGGCCGCTGTCGGATCGTCCGGGGCGGCCGGACGTTGCCAGCCCGTGGAGATGATGCTGACATAGCTTGAGTTGCCGATCGTCACGTACACCCTCGTGCCGTCGGGCGTGAACGCGACGGACCATGGCGGTCGCCCGACATCTACCGTGTAGATGACCGTGCGAGTGCTGGCGTTGATGACGGACACCGTCGTGGGCCCGAAGTTCGCGACATAGACACGTGAACCGTCCGGGGAGAAGGCCACACCGGCCGAGTTGGCAGCGGTGGCAATGGACGAGACAACTGCCCTGGAGGCGGTGTCGATCAGCGTCACGCCACCGGTACCGCCATTACTGGTGACGTAGGCGGTCAGCCCATCGGGGCTGATGGCAATACCCGTGGGCGTGTCCGGCACGCTGATCAACGAGCCAACACGCGTGTATGTGGCCGTATCGATGACTTCCACCGTGTTGTCACGAGAGTTCGTCACGTACAGGTAGTTGCCGTCCGGTGTCACTGCCACGCCCCAAGGATCCCTGCCAACGGAAATATCTGCGTGCGCGATCGTGTTGTTGCTGGTCTCGATAATGCTCACCTCACCGCTGGTGTACTCGGTCACGTACAGTCGGCCGCCATCTGGACTCAACGCAAGCCCATAGGGCCCGACACCCACCGCAACGGTGGTCATGACCGTGTTCGAAGTCGTATCGATGACGGCGACCTTGTCCTTGCCAAACTCAGAGACATAGGCCCGGCGACCATCAGGTGAGATCACCACGCCAATGGCTGTCGCCCCTGCCTCCAGCGGGATCCTGGTGGCGACCGAGTTGGTCGCCAGGTCGATGACGTCCACGACGGCATCGTTGAGGCTCGCCACATAGGCGCGCGTTCCATCAGGCGTGATGGCGATACCCCGGGGCGCATCGTTCACGCTGATCGTGCCAGCGAATGAGGGCGGGCTCACATAGGCGGCGTGGGCCAGGCCCGTGCTCGCGATCACTCCGACGATCAGGACCACGGCAGCCAGCAGCCGCCTACGGGGCGCGAATCTCACCCGCACAGTGTCGGTGCCTGAGCCTGCCGGGGCCAGTCACGGATGTGGAAATCCCCATGCCGGGCACGGCGTCCATGCAGGGCACCAAGGATTCCCAGGTCCTGGCCCGCACGCGGTGCCTGCGTGCGGCATCCTGCGGGGTGTGACATCAACGCGGGTTCTGGTCGTCGACGACCATCCCTTCGGCCTGGCCACCTTGTCGGGTGCGCTGGCCGGCCGGGGCCTGGACGTCCGCTCTGCCTCGACGGCACGCGATGCGCTCGAGATCGCGGCCGAGTTCTTCCCGGCCGTGGCCGTCCTCGACCTCGACCTGGGCACGGGCCCGACCGGGATCGACCTGGCCCGGGCGCTGCGGCGATCCCTTCCGGCCGCGGGCATCTGCATCCTGACGAGCTATCGCGATCCACGCCTCGCCGGCTCGGGTCTTCCGCGCTTGCCGGTGGGAGCGATGTACATGTGCAAGGCGGACGTGACCGACGTCGAGCAGCTGGTCACGGCGATCACGCTCCTCGAGCGGGCTCCCCTCAGCAAGCGGACCATCCATGAGATGACAACCGGGCCGACGGCTTCCCTCACGGACATGCAGGTCGAAGTGCTGCTCGCGATCGGGGCCGGCATCACCACTGCCGAGATCGCGCAGCAGCGCGGGGTGACGCCCAGCGCGATCGAGCAGGCCATCGCACGCATCTGCGAGCGGCTCGAGATCCCACGCAATGCCAGCCTCAATCAGCGCGTGCAGCTGGTGCAGGCGCTGAACCGGCTGCGCGGCCAGGTGACCGCCGGATGAGGACGAAGGCGCTCGTCGCTCACGCCTTCTCACCGTTCGCCCTCTCCAACCTGGCGATCGCGTGGGCGAGCCTCCTCGGCGCCGTCGGCACCATCATCTTCGTCCCCGGCCAGGGGCAGGCGGCCCGCATCGCCGGGTGGCTGCTGGTCGCACTGCTCGCGCAGGCGGCCTACGCACTCGCCGTCTTCGGCCTGCGCGCTGCGCGAGCGGATCCCGGGCCCGCGTACGTAGCCCTTGCGCTCGCAGCGGGCGGCCTAGCCCGAGGCGTGACGATCACGTTGTCAGCTGCGGCGATGGGCCTCACGTCACTGGCGTGGCCAACGGCGGCCGGGCGCGCGCTGAACTCCGTCATCGTGTGCGTCGTGGGCGGTGCCCTGATCGGCGGCACCATCTCCTGGTACGCGCAGTTCCGCAGCAGGTACCAGTTGCTGCTCGACCGCGCGCTGATCCTCGACCAGGCCGGCACCGAGCACGCCCACGTGGATCCGTCCGTACTCGAGGCGTGGTCGAGCATGAAGGTCGATCTCGACCTCGCCATCGATCGAGCGCGAGCCCTGCTCGCGGCCGGCCCGACGGAGGCCAACCTGACCGCGGCCGCCGGCGAGCTGTCAGCCGAGGTCGACGCGAACCTGCGCCCCGCGAGCCGGGCCATGTGGCAGGGCGCCCTGCCCCAGAAGCCGCCCATCTCGCTGGGTTCCCTGCTCGCCTCCGTCATCGGCACCTGGCAACTGCCGATGCGGGAGATCCTCGCCTTCTTCGCCGTCGTGATCGGCCTGGGAGCGATCGTCCGCGTCGGCTTCGCCCGCGGGCTGACGTTCACGGTGGCGTACCTGGCAGTCACCGGTGTCGTGCTGTGGTCGTCAACGGTGCTCGCCCGGAGGCTTCCCCGGAGCGCGCCCGTGATCGCTATCGCAACCTTGATCGGGCTGCCCGTGCTCCTCTTCGCCATCACCACGGCAACCGGCAACGGCCTCCCGGGCGCGTCGACGGGATCCCTCGCCGATGCGATCGTCGCCGTGCAAACGCCGTTCTCGACCGTTCTCGTGGCCCTGCTGGTCGAAGCCGCGCAGGAGAGCCATCGGATCCTCGACGCGATGCAGGCCCGTATCGACCAGGACGTCCTGCTCATTGCCCAGCGCGAAGGCCCTGCGACGAATGACGCACGTCAGCTGAGTGTCTTCCTCCACCATTCCGTGCAGTCCGAGCTCTCGGCGCTGGCCATGCAGCTGCGCGAAGCTGCCCTGACCCGCGACCTGCCCACACGGGAGGCCGCATGCCGGGTCGCGCTGGACCGCCTCGGCCAGCTGCACGACCTCGACGCAACCACCCCTCCATGGCTCCGGCAGTCATCCGGCGCAGAGCGCATCGATGAGATCGTCAGTGCCTGGGACGGCATCTTGACCATCGAACGTGAACTGCCCGCTGCAGGCGCCTGCCGGCGCGACCAGTGGCAGGTGGCGGCGCAAGTCATCGAGGAGGCCCTGGCAAACTCCGCGCGCCATGGCAATGCCTCCCATGCGCGCATCCGCGGAACGATGCACGACGGAGGCCTCACGCTCGCCATCACCGACGACGGCAACGCACACGAGCAGGGCCGGACCTACAGCGCCCCGGGCTCCGGGGGAATGGGCCTGCAGTGGCTCGATCGCGTCGCCCCCGACGACTGGCGCCTGGAGCACACGGCGCAGGGCACGACCCTGTCCGTCCTCATCCGCTGACTCGTCCACTGCCTCATCCACTGCCTCATCCGCTGCCTCATCCGCTGCCTTATCCGCTGAACC
>CAYFLP010000123.1:0-7621 GCA_964344045.1 uncultured Bifidobacteriaceae bacterium | reverse complement strand
TAGGTCCAGGCGACGAGCCAGCCGAAGACCTTGCGGGCCTCGGCGACATTGAACTCGTCGGCGGCGAGGCTCCAGATGAGCACGGGGAGCAGGAAGTTGATCTGGTCGGCGAGCAGCCAGACCACGCCGGTCGCGAACGTGGGGACAACGCCGGCCAGGATGGCTATCCACGCTATGGCCAGGACGCCGGCATAGCCCAGTGCTGCGATCCGAAGCATGGTCAGCCGTTCGGCGTGGTCGACGAACCGGTACTGCAGCAGGGCGAGGGCGATCAGGGCGATGCCACCGAGCGGGTAGATGTACAGCACCGAGTTGGTCCCGGCGAGCGTGATCATCTGGCTCGAGGCGACGACCTCCGTGATGAAGCCCGCGGTGAACACGAGCACGAGAGCCGCAGCGAGCGGCCAGCCGCGCCGTCGCAGGCTGACCAGGGTCATCTCCGCGCGCAGCTCGCCGCGTTCACGCTTGGCCGTGCGCCCCGCAGCGAGCGCACCCCAGTCCGCATCATCGGAGGCGGGCTCGGTTACGGCCGCTGACGGCGCGGCTTCGGAGGAATCGGATGCAGGAGCAGCCGAGTCGTCGGCTTCGGAGTCCGGCGCAGGCCTGCGCGCAGCCAGGAAGCCCCAGGCGTCTTCCTCGTCTGCGGGCATGATCAGCCGCTGACGCGCGCTGCGATCTGCCGGATCTGCGCCGACCAGGGGTGGTCCGGCGAGGTCAGCGAGAACAGGCTGCCCGATGCGTTCTGGACGACTTCCTCGGCAAGCGGCAGGACGGCCGCGGTGTCGGCGGCGTACGCCGACGTCATCTGCGCGCGCAGGTCGGTGACATCGATGCCCGAGGGCACCTTGTTGACGACCAGGTACAGGGCCGGCACCTCGAGCTTGCGTGCGACGTCGACCGTCACCGCCGTGCCCTGGAAGTCCTGGCGGTCGGGGCGCAGGATCAGCAGCAGGACGTCGCTGATCGTGATCGACAGCAGGGTCTCCTCGTTCAGGCCCGGGTGGGTGTCGATGAGGAGGTAGTCCAGCTGGAGGTCGCGGGCGAGGTCGCGGAAGCCGTCGTTCAGCGTGCCGACGTCGTAGCCCTCGCGCAGGACTCGGGCGATGTCACCCGCCTTCATGCTCGAGGGGATCAGGTACAAGGCCCCGCCGTCGGCAACGGTGGTCGACTGGCGGACGACGTCGGTCACGTCGTGGGCGGCGTCCTTGATCGCGATCTTGCCCCAGAGGTAGTCATTGAGGGTGTTGTCGACGTGATCGTCGAACCCGAAGAGGACATGGATGCCGGGGCTTTGGATATCGGTGTCGACGACTCCCACGCGGTTGCCCATCGCGGCCAGGTTCGCGGCGACGTTCGACGTGGTGTTGCTCTTGCCCGTCCCGCCACGGAACGAGTGAATGGAGACGACGGTCGTCATGGGCTCTCCCTAGTCCTCAGGTGGGCTCATTATGCACGGGGACACTCAGTGCCTGCCGCTGGCTTGCGGATTGTGGCCCAGCGGCCAGTGGCTCCTTCACGCCAGTTGGCGCCTGGCCAGTTCCGCGAAGATCCCGTTCACGGCCATCAGGTCGTCGAATGTCCCCTCTTCGACGACCTGGCCCTTGTCCAGTACCAGGATCCGGTCCGCCCGGCGGATCGTCGAGAGGCGATGGGCGACCACCAATCGCGTCAGGCGCAGCCGGTCGAAGGTCTGGACCACCACGCCCTGGGTGATGTTGTCGAGGGCGCTCGTGGCCTCGTCCAGGATCACCATACGGGGATTGCCGGCAACGGCCCGTGCGATCAGGATGCGCTGGCGCTGGCCACCGGACACTGTCCCGCCACCGTCGACCACGGGAGTGTCGAGCCCCATGGCCATGGCCCGCACGTCGTCGCCGACCGCTGCGGCGTCGAGGGCGGCCCAGATCTCCGGCCGCGTGAGCCCGCGGCCCATGTCGACGTTGTCGATGATGGTGCCCGGCAGCAGGCTGGACGACTGCAGGACACAGCCGATCTGGCGGCGCACGGAGGGCTGGTCGAGCGACGAGAGGTCCCGGCCGTCCACCGTGATCGTTCCCGACAGGGGATCCTCCAGGCCGAGCAGGACCCGCATCAAGGTGGTCTTGCCGCAGCCCGAGCCGCCCACGATGGCGACATGCTCGCCCGGGCTCACGTCGAAGGACACGCCATCGAGCACGGCAGGGCCAGTCGGGGTGTAGCGGAACACCAGGTCCTGCACGCTCAGGCCGCCTTGGAGGCGACCCGGGCGGGCACCGCTCCCCCGGCCTTCCGGCTCCGCGGCCAGCACGTCATCGAGCTCGCGCAGCGTGGCGCGAGCGCTGAGGAGCGCATTCACGGCCATGAGAGCTGCCGAGATCGCACCTGTCGCGATGGCAGCAGCCGTCTGGGCGGTGATGAAGTCGGCGTAGGACGCACCGCTCGCGGCCGTGACGGCCACCATGGCGATGATGGTCACGAGCGGCCACAAGGAGAGCAGGAGTCCTTGCAGGAGGGCGATCCGCCGGAGCGATACGTCCGAGCGCACATAGGCGGCCTGCAGGTAGGCCCAGCGCCGCAGGGCGCGGGACTCCGCTCCCGAGATGCGCAGCCGGTTGACCGCCCGGAGGGTCTCGATCAACCGGCCGTTGGCAGCGCTCGCAGCGCGGACCCGGGCGCGAACGCGCGTGGCCACTGCGCGGTCGAGCAGGAGGCCCAGGAGGACTTGGACCACCAGCAGGCCCACCAGCGTGGCCAGGAGCATGCCGTTCGTCGTCGCCACCGCGCCCAGGCTGCCGAGGACGGCGAACGAGTCCAGGAGGGCGAGGATGACGGCGTCGGGGACGCTCATGGCCGCCAAGGTCACTGCCGAGGCCTGCATCATGCGCTCGCCCAGCGTGCGCGCCTCGTGCCAGTTCGCCCGCAGGCGCATGAGCCTGTCCCAGACAGCGCCTTCGGCGACGGCGATCCCCCGGATGCGCACCCGCAGGAGGGCCAGGCTGCGCACGTATCGCCAGGCAGTCGTCGCGGCCAGCACGATGGCCAGAACCCCGAGCAGGACGAGGAGGTTCGCCACCGACAGCGTCCCGAACGACGCCGTGATGGCGCCGAAGACCACCGGCGTCACGAACGAGGCAAGTCCGATGACCACGGTGAGCACCGCGATCACGATCAGGTCTGAGCGCGACCCGAGCGAGCCAAGGCGCAGCAGGCCGCGCACATTCTGCGGCTGGGCAGGCAGGACGGCCACGAACTCCGTTGCGCGGCCGCTGACCGCGGCCGCGATCTCGTCATCGACGGCCGTCTCGACACCCGGTACCGCAGGGTCCACCAGCACCCGTCCGGCCGGACGCGACAGCAGGGCCACCGGCTCGCCCGTCCGGCGGGAGCCCAGCAACGGCGGCCCTTCTGCCTCCCACCACCGCGCGGGGAGGTCGATCGTGCGCGCACGCGCAGTGCAGGCCTGCGCCATCGCCTCCGACAGCAGGCGCCCGGACTCCACTTCCCTCCAGGCCAGGTCGCGGGCCTCGTCGGGCACCTCGATCCCGCTGGCCCGGAGCACGATCTCGGCCGCGGCGAAGCTGGCCTCCCGCGCGCTGCCCGTGCTCGATACCCGGACGATCGGCCCGACCACCGCACCGGCGAGCAGGTCCACTGCCTCGAGCGCCTCCGCCTGGGCCTGCTCCTGGCGCATCGACAGGCGCCGTACCCGGTCCTGGCTGGAGGCTTGCTCCCGTTCGACGGCCGCCTGGGAGGCACAGCGGGTGACGAGGTCGATGGCTGCCTGCCAGGCAGCGGGGCCGTCGGGTGGCTCCGCATCCGCGATCCGGCACCGCAGCCCGCTGGTGACCCATACTCCGCGCGTCACTGGCAGCGGCGGGTCGAGCACGCCGATGTCAGCACCCGCGACCCCGCACCATCGGGCACTGCCGGAGGTCACCTGCAGCCAGCCCTGGATCGAGCGATCGGCCAGGGGCACCGCATCGGTGCCGGACGAGACGTTCTCGCCCGGCGCACACCGCAGTGCGGTGCCCATCGGGGCGATGACGCGATCGGCCCAGCGCTCGCCACGGCCGGCGGACGACAGCCGGTAGATCCACTCGGACAGCAGCGCCTCGCCCTTGGCGGCCAGTGCCTCGTCGAGCGAGAGCTCGCGCACGTGCGTTCCGGGCAGCCCGGTGAAGAACAGGCGCACGTCCCCGCTGGCAGAGGCGCCCACGGCCCAGTCGCCCGGGCGCAGGGTCATCACGGGGCAGCGCGGACCCTCGCCCTGCTGGGCGAAGACCAGGACATCGCCCGAGACGGCCTCGAGGACCTCCCCCGGCCCAGGAGTCAGGATGTCGGCTGCCGTCAGGGCACGCAGTGTCATGTGGTCACTCCGCCGTCACCAGGCGCGAGTAGGCGCCACCCAGGCGCATGAGCTCGGAGTGCGTGCCGCGCTCGGTGATCACGCCGTGACTGAGCACGATGATCTCGTCGGAGTCCCTGATCGTCGACAGCCGGTGCGCGATGACGAGGCAGCTGATGCCGCGCCGACGGATGGCCTCGTCGATCCGCAGTTCGGTCGTCGGATCCAGTGCGCTGGTCGCCTCGTCGAGGATCAGAAGTGACGGACGGCGCGCCAGTGCGCGCGCGATCTCCAGGCGCTGCCGCTGGCCACCGGAGAGATCTGCCCCGCCTTCGGTGAGGACGGCATCGAGGCCGCCGGGGCGCTTGGCCACGTCTTCAGCGAGCTGGGCGTCAGCGATGGCCTCGATGACATCGCGCTCGGGGATGGTCGCATCCCACAAGGTGACGTTCTCGCGGATGGTGCCGGCGAAGATGGAGACATCCTGGTCGACGAGTGCGATGCCGTCGGTGAGCACGGACGGCGCGTGCTGGCGTCGGAGCAGCCCGTCGATGAGCACCTCCCCCGACCACGGATGGTAGAGCCCGGTGACCAGGCGCGAGATCGTCGACTTTCCGCAGCCCGAAGGCCCCACGAGCGCGATGCGCTGGCCTGGCCGCAGGTGGAAGCCGATCCCCTCGACGATCGGCGGCGAGGAGCGCGCGTAGCCGAAGGTGATGTCGCGCAGGGTGAGCTCTCCCGAGATGAGCGACGGGGCCGCTTCCCCGTCGGCCTGTGCCCATTCGTCCTCCAGTTGCGCGCTGAGCACGTCGTCGATCTGCTCGAGTGCCGGACGCAGGAGAGCGGTCGAGGCCACGGCCATGACGATCGAGGTGACGGGCGCGATCAGCATCGCGACAAGCGCCATCACGGCGATGAGGTCGCCCGGCTGGAGCCGTCCCATGATGATCTGCACCATGACGACGCCGTTGATGAGGATCGTCGACAGTCCGGTGAGAACCGTGGGAAACAGCCCGATGCGCAGCATGCGCTCGTCGACCGCCTGCTGGGCTTCCAGCACGCGATAGCTGGCCGCCACCCCGCGCGAGATGATGCCGTCCTCGGCGCCCGATGCCTTGATCGACTCGACCTGGCTCAGCGCCGCCACTATGTTCGAGCCTCGCTCGATCGACGCGACCAGGGTCTTCGCCATCTCGTCCTTCGCCTTGTCCATCTGGCTGCGCATCACCAAGGCCATCGCTACCGCCACGGCGACTGCGATGACGCCGGTGATCGGGTCGATCATGAACAGCACGATGGCGGCGATCAGGGCCATGAGGATGCCCGCGCCGACCTGTGTCACGAGGGCGATGACCGAGTCGCTCAGGGTCTCGACGATGGCAGCGCGCTGCGCGACTGCCCCCGCCCCGCGCTGCGCATGGAAGCTTGCCGGAAGCCTGAGGAGCCGCTCGATCATGGTCGCGCCCATGCGCACGCTGACCTTTGTCGCGAAGCGGATCGAGATCATTCCCTGCAGAAGCTGAAGGGCCGCCTGGAGGACGAACACGACGAGGAGGCCGACGATGACCCCGGTCACCATCAGGGCACCGGCACCGCTGAGACCGTTGCCGAAGGCCGCCAGCAGCTGGGGCTGGATCATGGTCGGGACGATCAGCAGGATCGCGATGATCGTGGCGAGGATCAGGGCAGGCGTCACATTGCCTGCGGCGGACAGCAGCCGCGGGAGCACTGCCGGGCGCTGGCCGCCTGGCTCGAATTGCGGGCCCGGCTTGGCCTCGATGACGACGCCGGTGAAGCTGGTGTCGAATTCCTCCTCGCTCACCTTGCGCGGGCCGCCGGCCGGGTCGTTGATGAACCAGCCGTCCTTGTCGTAGCCCTCCACCACGAGGAAGTGGTAGAACCGCCAGTGGATGATGAGCGGGAACTGCATCGACTTCAAGCGCTCGGGCTCACGGCGGTAGGCCTTGGGCTCGAGGCCGTACAGCCGCGCTGCCTGCACGACGTTCTTGGCCGTGGCTCCATCGCGCGATACTCCGCAGGCCTCGCGAACCTGGTCCAGGGGAACGACGCGCCCGTAGTGGGCGAGAACCATGGCCAAGCTCGCGGCGCCGCACTCCGTCGCCTCCATCTGCAGCACGCTGGGCACCCGCACCCGGCGCTTGCGAGCGGGCCTGTCGGGCTCGGGCCTCGATGCTGCCGCAGGCTCGCCGCTCGGCGGATGGCTCATGGGAGCCTGGCTCATGAGATGCCCAGCATGTTCTGGAGCAGGGTGTTCTCCGACAGGACGAAGGACACGGCGACTTCAGCACCGGCGGGCACCGGGGTATCCGGCTTCAGCACCACCATGCTCACGGGAGCGGTCATGCCGGTCGACATCGCCAGGCGCTGGTCGGCGATCTCGGCGGGGATGGGGGCCGCGGAGATGCTGACGATGTGAGCGGTCGTCGGCGCGGCACCGCTCGGGGTGATCTCGATGCGCTCGGAGGCGGCCAGGGAGGCGGCCACCACCTCATCGACAGCGACCAGCACGCTGCCATCGCTTCCGTCAGGAAGGACAGTCAGCACGTCGGAGCCCGGCGCGACTGCCCCGCCGGACAGGATGAGGTTCTGCCATACCGTTCCCGCGATGGGTGCCTGCACGCTGAAGGCGGTGCCGTCACGGGTGACGCCACTGGCCACCGGATCGCCGGCGGACACGTGCACCTGCTCCTGCGTGAGCACGGCGGTGATGATTCCTGCGTCGGGGCTGACGGCTTCGACGACCCCATCCGAGGCCACGGCACGACCGAGAGCGGGCACCGCGTCGACCGTCGTCGTCGCCGCCGCATAGGCCAAGAAGGCCACGATGATGAGCGCAACTCCGCCGACGGCCACCCAGGTGCGCCGCGAGGTGATGGGCAGCAGGTTGTCTACCTGGACGGGGACGTCCAGGTGCGCAAGCGCTGCGGCGCGGAAGGGGCTCGAGGAGGGTGCCTGCGCCTCGGGCTTGTCCTGTACCGCTTCGAAGATCGCATCGAGGACGCCCGAACCCGGCTTGCGCCGCTGTGCCCCATCGTCGGTCATGCGCCAAACCTAGGACATGGGAGTCAGCAACGGCGTCGAAGTCGCGGCACCACAGGCGCGGGCCAACCCCGTCCGTCCAGGGCCAATGCCCTCACCCGGCGACGACCGTCACCCTTACCCCGGCGACGGCCAGAAACCTCACCCGGCGGTGGCCATCGCCCTCACCAGGCGACGGCCATTCCCCTGGAACGCGTATCCCTCGCGCAGGTGTCATAAATCCCGCCGGGAATGACA
>CAYFLP010000122.1:2250-7639 GCA_964344045.1 uncultured Bifidobacteriaceae bacterium | reverse complement strand
CGAGGGCTAGCCGCCCTCGAGCTGGCCCTGAGCGAGGGCTAGCCGCCCTCGAGCTCGGCCCGACGCCTGACGCTGCCTGCGGGTGGCAAAGGTCACAGCAATGTAAGCCTTGACAGGGGCCAGTGGTCCCTTGCCCGGATGCCCCCGGGGGTGTGTGGTGGAGGTATGACCGCCACCGCTACTGCCATGTCCACCGCCTTCGTCTTCTCGTTCGCCGAGGGCAACCGCAATCAGCAGGACCTGCTGGGCGGCAAGGGAGCCAATCTCGCGGAGATGACGCGGCTGGGCCTTCCCGTGCCCCCTGGCTTCACCATCTCCACCGAGGCATGCCGGCACTACCTCAGGAACGGTGTGGTGCCCGACGGGCTGCAGGCCGAGATCGCGATGCACATGCGCGAGCTCGAGGATCAGATGGGCCGCCGGCTCGGCGACCCGGAGAACCCGCTGCTGGTCTCCGTGCGCTCGGGCGCGCGGTTCTCCATGCCGGGCATGATGGAGACGGTCCTCAACATCGGCCTCAACGACGCCAGTGTCGCGGGGCTGGCGCGCGCAGCGGGCGACGAGCACTTCGCGTGGGACTCCTACCGCCGCCTGATCCAGATGTTCGGCAAGACGGTGCTCGACATCGAAGGCGATGTCTTCGAGCATGCGCTGGAGCAGCAGAAGTCAGCGGCCGGAGTCGTCGCCGACATCGACCTCCCGGTGGCCAACCTCAAGAGCCTGGTGCAGGACTACAAGGCGATCGTGCAGGAGCACACCGGCCTGCCCTTCCCGCAGGATCCGTACCAGCAGCTCGACCTTGCCATCCGTGCGGTCTTCAACTCGTGGAACACCGATCGCGCGCGGCTGTACCGCCGCCAGGAGCGCATCCCGCATGACCTCGGCACCGCGGTGAACGTGCAGGCGATGGCCTTCGGCAATGTCGGCCAGGGCTCGGGCACGGGCGTTGCCTTCACGCGCGATCCCGGTACCGGGACCAAGGGCGTCTACGGCGACTACCTTCCCGATGCGCAGGGCGAGGACGTTGTCGCGGGCATCCGCAACACGCTCACGCTGCAGGATCTCGAGCGACTCGACAAGGCTTCCTACGACGAGCTCATGGACATCATGCACAAGCTCGAGATGCACTACCGCGACCTGTGCGACATCGAGTTCACCGTCGAGCGCGGCAAGCTGTGGATGCTGCAGACGCGCGTGGGCAAGCGCACCGCCGCGGCAGCCTTCCGCATCGCCGTGCAGCTCGTCGACGAGGGCGTCATCACGATGGACGAGGCCCTCATGCGCGTGTCCGGTCACCAGCTGGCGCAGCTGATGTTCCCGAAGTTCGCGGCGGCGGACGATCACGATCAGATCGCGAAGGGCATGAACGCCTCGCCGGGTGCCGCGGTCGGCCGTGCGGTATTCGACTCGGAGACCGCCGTTCGCTGGGCAGCGTCCGGCGACAAGGTCATCCTGGTCCGCCGCGAGACGAACCCTGACGACCTCGAGGGCATGGTGGCTGCCGCCGGCATCCTCACCAGCCGCGGAGGCAAGACCTCGCATGCAGCTGTCGTGGCACGCGGGATGGGCAAGACCGCCGTCTGCGGTGCCGAGGCACTGGACGTCGACACCCGGGCGCGCACGATGACCACGTCCAAGGGCGTGGTCGTCCACGAGGGCGACGTCATCTCGATCGACGGCACCACCGGCCAGGTCTTCCTGGGCGAGGTCCCGGTCGAGGACAGCCCGGTCGTGACCTACTTCGAGTCCGGCCTGGAGGCGGCGCTCGTGGGCCGCGGCCCGCAGACCAGCGACCTCATCCGCGCCGTCGACCGCCTCATGCGCCATGCCGATGCGCGCCGTCGGCTGGCCGTGCGCGCGAACGCCGACACCCCGGACGACGCCACGCGCGCCCGTCACATGGGCGCGCAGGGCATCGGCCTGCTCCGCACGGAGCACATGTTCCTGGGCGAGCGGAAGGCCTATGTGGAGCGGCTGATCCTCGCCGAGACGGACGAGGAGCGGCGTGAGTCCCTCGACGCACTGCTTCCCCTGCAGCGCAAGGATTTCATCCGGATCCTGGAGGCCATGGACGGCCTGCCGGTGACCATCCGCCTGATCGACCCGCCGCTGCACGAGTTCCTCCCGGACATCACCGACCTCGCCGTGCGCGTTGCGGTCGCCGAGTCCAAGGGCGAGAACGCGGAGGCCGACCTGCGCCTGCTGCAGGCCGTGCGCCGGCTGCACGAGCAGAACCCGATGCTCGGCCTGCGCGGCGTGCGATTGGGCCTGGTGCTCCCTGGCCTGTTCGCGCTGCAGGTGCGAGCGATCGCCGAGGCGGCCTGCTTCCGCCAGAGCATGGGCGGCAACCCGCAGGCGGAGATCATGATCCCGCTCGTCGGCTCGATCCAAGAGCTCGAGCTGGTCATCGACGAGGCGGCGGGGGTGCTCAAGGACGTCTCCGAGGCCAATGGCTGCACATTGGAGTTCCCGATCGGCACGATGATCGAGCTCCCGCGCGCTGCGCTCACCGCCGGCCAGATCGCAGAGGCTGCGGAGTTCTTCTCCTTCGGCACCAACGACCTCACCCAGACCACGTGGGGCTTCAGCCGCGATGACGTCGAGGCAGCCTTCTTCTCCGCCTACCTGGAGAAGGGCGTCTTCGGGGTCTCGCCGTTCGAGTCCATCGACCGCGAGGGCGTGGGCGAGCTCGTCCGGCTCGCAGTGGCCAGTGGCCGGGCCACCCGCCCGGACCTGCACTGCGGGGTGTGCGGCGAGCATGGCGGCGATCCCGACTCGATCCACTTCTTCGACGGGGTCGGCCTGGACTACGTGTCCTGCTCGCCGTTCCGCGTGCCGGTCGCCCGGCTGGAGGCTGGCCGGTCGTCGATCGAACTCGACAAGGCAGCGTCCGGGACTGTGACGAGCGATACCCGCTGATCGCTCACGAGGCTGTGTCGTGCCAGTGATGCGCATGGTGCTTATGTGACGATGGCGGGGTGACTTCCCCGCCGCATGCCGCGCCCCCGGGCGCAGCGTCCGGCTGGCAGCGATCGGACACTGTCACCACCGCTCGCGCGGCCGTCACCGCCTGGCGGCCGACGAGCCTGCGGGCCATCGGCACGGCGACCGCCACCTTGCTGGTGGCCATCGCGCTGTGCCTTCCGATCGGCGCTGCTGTCCAGATCGTCCTTGCCGCCCAGCTCGACGACCACACCCCGACCCAGGCCATGATCGTTCTCGATCCCGTGCGCAACTGGGGGAGCGCGAGCCCGGTGATCCGCGAGCGTGCCCTGCATGCCGCCGAGCTCTACCGCGAGGGGGTGGCCCCGGTGATCCTGCTGCCGGGCACGACCCACTCGGCCCAGCGCGCCGCCGCGGTGCTCATCGCCCAGGGCATCCCGGCCGATGACATCGTGGCCGTCCCGACGGGCGCCGACATGGTCGGCTCGCTGCGGGCGATGGCCGAGGTGCTGCGCGGCATGGGCTGGAGCACTGCCACGATCGTGACGGACCCGGCCCAGGCGGCGCGGGTGCAGGCCACGTCGGGGGGCCTGGGCATCGACGCGCACGTGTCGCCCACCGATGCGGGCGCCGGCACCTCCCTGACGTCGGAGTACGTCGGCCGCGAGACCGTGGCCCTCTTGCGCTATTACCTGCTGACACGGTGGACCCAGGACCAGGTCGTCTCAGGCGCCTAGCGCCAAGACCGTGTTGGGGGTTTGTTCGGTGATTGTCAGGACGGGCCTGTCTGGTTTCGGGCCGGTCGCCGGACGGGCACCATGGCTGCATGACCTCGACGGCCAGTGACCTCGATCCCCGAGCGCAGCAGGTGACCTCGATTCCCGAGCGTCCGATGGTGCGCCGGCTGCCGCGTCCGCGCCCGGCCCGTACCCGTGCCACGGACCTGTGGGCAGCGGGGCTGTTCGTGATCGTCGTGACGGCCGGCCTGTGGGTGCAGAACGGCGGCCTGGCAGTCCTCCTCGAGGGCGGCCTGTCGACCGTGTCGGCCATCGGCCAGCTCACCGGCCTCGCCGCCGCCCTGGCGGCCATGGGCGGGTTGATCGTGGCCGCCCGGCCCCGCTGGCTCGAGCGTCGCTTCGGCCAGGATTCGCTGCTCGCCGCCCATCGCTGGTTCGGCATCGTCACCATCGTGACCCTGGTGGTCCACGTCATCGCCGACTCCTGGACGTGGCTGCCGGGAGGCAATCCGGTCACCGGGCTCATCGACCTCCTGGCCCACGAGTCGTGGATGGTGGCTGCGCTCATGGGGACCGTCCTCTTCCTGGCCGTCGGCCTGACCTCCTACCGGCGGCTGCGCAAGCGCATCCCCTACGAGACCTGGTACTTCATCCACCTGACCGCCTACCTGGCCGTGCTCCTGGGATTCGGGCACCAGGTCACGCTGGGCAGCACCATCGCGCCCGACGTCGTCTCGCTGGCGTGGTGGTGGGCGCTCGCCATCGGCACGACCCTCCTGGTCGCCTGGTCGCGGCTGTCGGACGTCGCCCGCACGCTGACCCGCCGCTTCTACATCACCGCGGTCTCCCGCGAGGCCGACGGCATCGGCTCGGTGCACGTGAGCGGCCCCGGCCTGGCGAGGCTGCGGGTGGCCAGCGGGCAGTTCTTCCAGGTGCGGCCGATGACCCGCACCATGTGGTGGCACGCGCATCCGTACTCCGTCTCGGCTGCCCCGACCACTGCTGGACTGCGCTTCACGGTCAAGGAGCTGGGCGACGGCAGCGCCGAGCTGCTGCAGGTCAAGCCCGGCACCCGGGTCATGCTCGAGGGGCCGTACGGCACCTTCACCATCGACGAGGCGAAGGGCGCGCCCGTCGTCCTCGTCGCGGGGGGCGTCGGCATCTCGCCGATCCGCGCACTGCTCGAGGACTGCGGCGCCGACCAGACGCCCATCGTCATCATCCGCGTGCGGCACGAGAGCGAGGTCGCTCACCTCGCTGAGCTCGAGCGCATGGTCGAGGCCCGAGGCGGGAGGCTGCACGTCCTAGCCGGCCGGCGCGAGTGGTTCACCCAGAACGATCCCTTCTCGCCGCAGGCCCTGCGTCAGTGGATCCCCGACGTGGCCCGGCGGCACGTGTTCATGTGCGGCCCGGCATCGCTGGAGTCGGCAGTCATGAAGGGCATGCGCAAGGCCGGCGTTCCGGCGGCACACATTCATCACGAGAGGTTTGGAGTCTGACATGGCTGGCTTGGCACGAAGGATCGCGCCCGCGGCGGCACTGGGCGGACTGGCCGTCGTGGTCGTGGGCCTGCTCGACCCGGCCCTCGCCGGACGGGACGCGCAGGCCGAGGCCGCGCCCACCGCTCAGCAGCAGCCGGAGGTGCAGGCGCAGGCCGCGCCTGCCCAGTCGACGCAGCAGCAACAGCAGGACACGCAGCAGCAGTCGAC
>CAYFLP010000122.1:0-2150 GCA_964344045.1 uncultured Bifidobacteriaceae bacterium | reverse complement strand
CAGTCGACGCAGCAGCAACAGCAGGACACGCAGCAGCAGTCGACCCAGCAGCAGGACGCCCAGGCATCGGGCCAGGACTGCTCGAACGGCACCCAGGTCGCCGGCGACTCGGTGATGATCCCGTGGGGCCCGGTGCAGGTCGTCGGAACGGTCGCGAACGGCCAGCTCTGCGAGGCGCATGCCGTCTCGTACCCCACGAACGACCGCAAGTCGCAGATGATCAACTCGTACGCGATCCCCACCCTTGACCAGGAGGTCTCGCAGGGTGCGACGCAGATCGACTTCGTGTCGGGTGCGACCTTCACGTCGAATGCCTACGCCCAGTCGCTGCAGTCGATCCTGGACCAGCTGTGACCGCCGGGAGCGGGCGTGCCCGCCTGGTCTTCCCCGTCATGGGCACCATGACGAGCATCGCCGTGGCCGCGAGCGACGTTGAGCGACTGGGCGCTGCGCAGGTCGACCAGGCGATGCAGGCCGCCAAGGCCGAGCTCGAGCGCATCGATGCCCGCTTCAGTCACTATGACTCCGGCAGCGAGATCAGCCGGTGGGTGAGCGGTGGCGAGGTGCCGGACGATGCCCAGGTGGAGATCGAGATGGTGCTGGCCGAGTGCGCGCAGCTGTCTGCCGACTCCGAGGGATCCTTCGCCATCGTCGACCCGCGCACGGGACGGCTCGACACCGCCGGCTATGTCAAGGGCTATGCGATCGACAATGCCGTTGCCGCCATGCGCGACGGCGGCCTGCTGAACTTCGCGATCGGCGTCGGCGGCGACACCTACTGCGCGGGCGAGGCCGAAGCCGGTCGCGCCTGGCGTGTCGCGGTACAGGATCCGCGCGCCTGCGGTCGCGTGGTCGCCGTCGTCGAAGCGCGCGACTGCGCCGTCGCGACGTCCGGACGGGCCGAGCGGGGCGACCACCTGTGGTCGCGGCCGGGGGAGCAGGCATCGAGCCTGCTGTCCTTCACGGTCATCGGGCCGTCGATCGCGGAGGCCGACGCCTACGCGACGATCGGGTTCGTCAAGGCCACGGACGGCGCTGCCTGGGTCGCTGCCCGGGAGGGCTACCGGTCGATCGTGGTGCAGGCGGACGGCTCGGTGGTGTCGGACGCGGCACTAGTCTCGGCTGCGTGATCCCTGAGGGCTACTGCGAGGCCGACGTCGAGCGGCTCGTCGACGAGCCGATCAAGGAGTCCGTTCGCAGCGACTTCGCCCGCGACCGCGCGCGCGTGCTGCACTCGGCCGCGCTGCGCCGGCTCGCCGCCAAGACGCAGGTCATGGTGGCCGGCCAGCAGGACTTCCCCCGCACCCGCCTGACCCACACCCTCGAGGTGGCCCAGATCGCCCGCGAGCTCGGCGCAGCCCTGGGCTGCGACCCCGACGTTGTCGAGGTCGCCGGCCTCGCGCATGACCTCGGCCACCCGCCTTTCGGCCACAACGGCGAGACCGAGCTCGACGTCATCGCCGCGGGCATCGGCGGATTCGAGGGCAATGCGCAGTCGCTGCGCGTGCTCGCCCGCCTCGAGGCGAAGGTGGTCGACCCCGCCACCGGGCGCAGTGCCGGCCTGAACCTCACGCGCGCGAGCCTCGACGCCGCCTGCAAGTACCCGTGGCCGCGCCAGCCGGGGCTGCGCAAGTTCGGCGCCTATGACGACGACCTGGCGACCTTCGACTGGCTGCGCGAGGGTGCCGTGGGCGAGCGCACCTGCATCGAGGAGCAGGTCATGGACTGGAGCGATGACGTCGCCTACTCGGTGCACGACGTCGAGGATGCCGTGCATGCGCGCCATGTCGACCTCGCCACCTTCGGCGAGCCGGCGGTGCGCGACGAGCTCGTCGAGGTGGCGCTCGAGCGCTTTCCCGGCACCGGCGATCGCGCCGACCTCGAGGCGGCGGCCGCGAGGCTGGTCGGGCTGCAGTACTGGCCGGGCGCCTTCGACGGCTCGATGGCCTCGCTCGTCGAGCTCAAGCACTTCACCAGCTACCTCATCGGCCGGTTCTGCTCGGCTGCGCAGGTGGCCACGCGCGTGGAATACGGATCCGGCCCGCTCACCCGCTACGCGGCCAGCCTGGTCGTGCCCGCCGAGGTCAAGGCCGAGGTGGCCGTCATGAAGGCCGTCGCCGTGCGCTACGTGATGCGGCGCCCGGGCGCCG
>CAYFLP010000121.1:0-7795 GCA_964344045.1 uncultured Bifidobacteriaceae bacterium | reverse complement strand
GTGGGCGATACTGGGTTCGAACCAGTGACCCCTCGCGTGTGAAGCGAGTGCTCTAACCACTGAGCCAATCGCCCGAAGCGTGCTGAAGCCTACCCCAGGCCCGCGGACGGCTCGCGTGCCCCCGCGTGTGCGGCACGGGCTAGACACGATGTCGGGTTACCGTTGAAGCACCTACGACCATGAGGAGCTTCCCCATGAGCCCAATCCGCCTGCGGCGCCTTGCCGCCGGTACCGCCTCGCTGGCCGTCGTGGCCGGCGCGCTCGCCTTCGCGGCCGCCCCCGCGCAGGCCGACCCAGTCGCCTCCGGCTACGGCAACGGCACCGCCGGCGTCGTGCAGGTGATCAGCGTGAACGGCGCCTGCCCGAGCAACCAGCTCAGCTTCAGCGCCACGTACTCGAACGGCGCAGTGTCCACTGCAGCCCCGGTGAGCTCCGGCGCTGACGGCAGCGCGACCATCTACTGGACGCCCAGCATCGCCGGCACGGTCACCTCGGCCATGATCGGCAGCACGTGCAGCCCCGTCACCCTGGGCGGCGCCTCGATCGCGCAGGTCTCGACGACCACGACGTTCAATGCCCCTAACGTCGCCAAGGTCGGCCAGGCCACGAAGGTCACCGTGTACGTGACCTCGGCCAACCAGAGCACCTACCAGCCCACCGGCACCGTCATCGTTCGCGACGGCAGCGGAAACCAGGTCGGCAGCCCGATGGGCCTGACCGCCGGTCCGGGCCAGGGCCAGTCCTACGCCTACTGGTGGTGGACTCCCCCGACTCAGGGCACCTACGTCTTCCAGGCCACCTACAGCGGCGACGCCAACGCGACCACTTCGCAGTCGTACGCCGACACCATCAACGCTTCGAGCAGCGGCAACACGATTTCGCTCAGCGCGCCTGCGACTGTCACTGCGGGCTCACCGGTCACCCTGACCGCCTCGTTGGTGCCCAGCTCCATGCAGGGCTCCGTCGGCTTCACCTACAACGGCCAGCCCATCAGCGCATCGATCCCGATCGTCAACGGCCAGGCCTCCATGTCGTGGAACCCGACGGGCTCAGGCGCAGGCGTCCTGGGCGCCAACTACACCACGAACGGCGGTGCGACGGGGTCGACCACCAGCAAGGTGACCGTCAATGCAGGCCCGACGCAGTCCGACCTGATCACCCTCACCCAGCCCGGCTACGGCACCTGGGCACCGAATGGCACCTACAACCTCGGCAAGGGAAGCTCGTTCACCTTCCAGGCGAGCACGCTGTCCGGCGCTCCGGTGACCCTCGCCGTCAGCGGACCGTGCACGGTCAGCGGCCTGACCCTGACCGTCAACGGCTCCGGCGCGGCCTGCAACCTGTCGGCCAAGAGCACTGGCCAGAACGGCTACGGCCCGGTCACGCAGAACTACACCGTCAACACGACGATCGGCCAGCAGACCGCGACAGTGGCTGCACCGCCTTCCGGCCCGGTCAACCTCAAGAAGACCATCATTCTCGAGGCACCCGGGCAGGCCGACACCAATGCCGGCCAGAACATCGTGTGGAGCGTGCAGAAGTCCTCGAAGAAGGTCTGCAAGCTCGGCTTCCCGAGCGACGGCTCCGTCACGGTGAAGCTCGTCAAGCGCGGGCAGTGCACCGTCAACGGCAAGGCTCCGGGCATCCCGGGCCAGTGGGCGCCGTTCAAGGTGCAGCGCACCTACACCGCCTGACCCAGCAGTGCGCGTAGCACTACGCGACCACTTGCAGGTAGTGAGGCCCCGGGAGCACCGCTTCCGGGGCCTCACTGCTTCTTGGCTTCTTGGCTTCTTGGCTTCTTGGCTTCTTGGCTTCTTGGCTTCTTGGCTTCTTGGCCTCTTGGCTACGTGACTTCAGGGGTCCAGGCGTGACGCGGCAAGCTCGGCGAACGCCGCTCGCAGTCGCGTCGCCACCGGGCCCGGCCGCTCCCAGTGCCTGTCATCGGCACGGGTGACCGGATGCACGTCGCGAGTCGACGAGGTGATGAAGACCTCGTCGGCGTGCTGCAGCACGTCGATGCCGAGGTCTGCCTCGGCGCCGCCGAGGAACTCCAGTACGAGCTCGCGGGTTATCCCGCCGAGGCAGCCACTCGTCAGCGGCGGCGTGAGCACCTCCCCGCCCAGGACCACGAACACATTGCTTCCCGTGCCCTCGCACAGCTCACCGCGAGTGTTGGCGAACACGGCTTCGGAGGCTCCGCGCTCGTGGGCATAGTGCAGGGCGATCACGTTCTCCGCATACGAGGTCGACTTCACGCCCATCAGTGCAGAACGCTCATTGCGCGACCACGGCACGGTCACCACGGATGACGTGTCCGGCCACGGGGCAGCAGGGGCGAGCATGACCACCAGGGTCGGGCTCACGGCACCACGCTCGCTGCCCAGGGGCGCTGCGCCCGCCGTATAGGTGACGCGCAAGCGGCCCATGTGCCCGACCGTCGAGACGCCGGCAGCCAGGACGCAGTCCACTGCCTCGCGCACGACATCGGCATGCGGCTCCGGCAGGCCCAGGGCGCGGGCCGATGCCGCCAGGCGGCGCAGGTGGCGCGTGAGGGCGAACGGGCCCGCAGCCGTGACCTTCAAGGTCTCGAACACTCCGTCGCCCACCGTGTAGCCGTGGTCGAGCACGCTCACTGCGGCATGGGACGGGTCCACGAGGGATCCGTGGTCGCGGTTGCCCAACCAGATGTGCATCAGCCCACCTCCTCGACCTGAGAGCCTGGGGTGCCAGGTATATCCGTCGGCCACTGCATCGAGGCCGCCTGGATCAAGCGCCCGGCCTTGAGCTCAGTCTCCTCCCATTCTCGCCCGGGATCCGAGCCCCAGGTGATCCCGGCTCCCGTGCCGAAGCACACGAAGCCATCGGCGAGCCAGAAGGTCCTGATCGCGACGGCCAGCTCTGCCTCGCCGGAATCAGCGTCGATCCAGCCGAAGGCACCGCAATAGGGCCCGCGAGCCGCCGCCTCCAGCTCGCCGATCATGCGCAGTGCTGCGTGCTTGGGAGCGCCCGTCACCGACCCGGGCGGGAATGTCGCTTCGAGGATCTGCTCCCACGTGGTGCCGTCGACCAACTCCCCCTCGACGTACGAGACGAGATGGACCAGGCCGGGATGCTCCTCGACCTGCAGCAGTTCAGGCACGCGGACGCTCCCCGTGCGGCAGATGCGCGAGAGGTCATTGCGGACGAGGTCGACGATCATGATGTTCTCGGCGGTGTCCTTGTCGAGCAGGTCCGCAGCGACCCGGCCCGTCCCCTTGATGGGTCCCGAGCGGATCATCCGGCGCCCGTCCACCCAGCGCACTGAGACGAAGAGCTCCGGGCTCGCGCACGCGATGGCAGTGCCATGGTCGGGAAGCTCCAGGAAGCCGCCGAATGGCGCTGGATTGTGACGTGCCAGCAATGCGTCCAGGCCCGCGACCGAGGCACGGTCAGCGTCCGGCAGGACTGCCCTCATGACTCGGCACGCATTGACCTGGTAGACATCGCCGCGCTCGATGGCCGACCGGATCTCCTCGACGGCCGCGCAGTAGTCGTTGCGCTCCAGTGAGGACTCCCAGTCGCCGATGCCCGGCCCGGACCACGCGTCGGCAGCCCTGTCGGCCCGTCCTGCGCGGTCCGGGGCCGTCGTCCAGGTGGCGAACCTGGCCGCCGTCAGCACGCCCTCGAAGGTGACGCTGATCGCCCAACGTCCTGCTGCGTCAAGGTCCGAGGCAGCATGGCGCACCTCGACGAGGTCACTCGCTCGCTCCAGAGCGAACCGCGCCGATGCTGCCGATGCACCAGATCCCACGTGTCCATCTTGTCGAAAATGCCGACGCCTGGGGTGGCCGTGGCCCTGGTTGGTGGCCGCGTGGGCGGGTGGGCTATGGTTCTACCTCGGCTCGGGGTTCGCTCCGGGCCACGCGGACGTAGCGCAGCTGGTAGCGCATCACCTTGCCAAGGTGAGGGTCGCGGGTTCGAATCCCGTCGTCCGCTCGCACGACTCCGGTGGGTTGGCCGAGAGGCGAGGCACAGGACTGCAAATCCTGCTACACCGGTTCAAATCCGGTACCCACCTCCATTTCATCCAGGCCAGTCCTGGCTTCCAGGCATGGCCGTCAGCTGGCCAGTGCCTCCAGGGCCGCGAGTGCGTCCATAGCCCGATCCGCCGGCACCAGAAGGTGGTCGTGGAAGTAGCCGGCGATCACGTTGGCCGAAATGCCCTCCCGCGCCAAGGCCGCGCTGATGGCAGCCGTGAGGCCGACCGCAGCAAGGTCCGAGTGGACCCGAAGGCTCAGCCATGCGGCAATGAAGTCATAGGCCCATCCGCGCTCGTCAGCCAGCTCTCGGCGAACCACCACGGTCACGCCCTCGTCCTCGCGCACGAGGGCCTCGCAGTCGACTCCAGGGTCGTCCGGGAGGCTCACGAGCACGAACTCCCCCGGTCGCCGCACCGGCTCCATCTCCCGCAGGAGCACCGACAAGTCCGATTCGCCAGCCATGGCGCGATGCTAACGACTTCGGGCGCCTGGGCATTGGCCCTGCAGCGCAGGCATCGGTGCGATCATCGCTGCATGCGATTCCTGCGCAGCGGCTATACGCGCCTGGCCGTTCTCACCGCGCTGGCGGCCCTCGCCGCCTACCTGGTCGCTGAGCGCGTGCCCTTCGCTGATCCCATCCCCGCGGCCATTACCGCAGTGGTCGCCACGAGGGCGACCTTCCACCATGCTGCCAAGGAGGGGGTCTTCCAGACCCTGGGCGCCCTGCTCGGGGCGACTATCGCCCTCGGCATCGTGTGGCTGATCGGCTCTGGCCCCCTCGTGATCTTCCTGCTCGTACTGCTGTGCTTCGCGCTCGCGCGAGTGCTGCGCCTGGCCAGCAAGGACGAGTCCCCGTTCGTCGCGGCAGCGATGGCCGTGACCGTGATCCTCGTCGTCGGCACGCACCTCACGACGGAGGGCGCCGTCGAGCGCTTCTCCGGCGTCGTCATCGGCGCCCTGTGCGCGCTCGCTGCCTCAGCCCTTGCCACGCCGACCAGGGATACCCGCACGCTACGTACAGACATCGCCGGGCTGCAGGACGACCTTGCCGAGCTCCTCGCCACGGTTGCCAGTGGCTTGCGCTCCGTGCCCGAAGCCGGCGTCGCCCAGGAGTGGCGCGAGTCGGCCATCGGCCTGCGCGACATGGCCATCGGCCTCGATGCACGCCTTGCAGACCTCGAGGCCCATCGGCGCTGGAGCCCGCGCATCGACCCGGATGACCTCGCCCAATTGCGGCAGCTCGTCGACGCCGCGAATGTCCAGTCGATCAGGGTGCTCACGATCGCCTCCGACCTGGCCGTCGCCACCAGCTCGAAGGGGCCTGCGTCGTTGCCGCCACAGGCACTGTCCCCGCTCGCCGACCTGATCGAACTGGCGGCCGGCAACATGGCAGCGGAAGACCCCGAGACGATGGTCGGGCGCACCCAGGCGCATGAGGCCGTCCGCCTCGCCGACCAGACTGCGCAGATCGCTTTGATCGGCGGCATCGTCTCCAACATCAACCGCATCAACCAGGTGTCCTCCGAGGCTGCCGAGGCGGCGGAGGCATGGGATGACACGGACGAGGTCCGCTAGCCAAGCACCCACCGGCCCCGCATCGACCGGGAAGGGCCGTCGTGTAGTCTTCCTGAGTCCCGAAAGGGCAGGCACTATCCAGGCAAGTCAGCTCAGGGCGATTGGCGCAGGGGCTAGCGCGCTTCCTTGACACGGAAGAGGTCACAGGTTCGATTCCTGTATCGCCCACGGTGTGAAGTCTCGAGATTCCCTGGGGGTCGTCTCGAGACTTCCCTCGTTTCCGGGAAGTCTGACGCGCGCGGGCCGCCAGGAGCAGTACCCGCGGTGGCCAGCGATAACCTGGAGCGGCACGTCGACGAGAGCCCACTGAGGACTGCGCAGGAGTTCGCCCCCGGGTGAATCGTGAGCACACTCACGTGCGAGGGCGTACGAAGGCAACCAAATGGAGGATGAAATGAAGCGCGGCCTTGTGGCAATCTTCGTGAGCGCATTGATGGCTGCCGGCTGCGCGGCGGGAAGCGAAGCCTCCAGTCCATCCTCCCCCAGCCAGGAATCCATGTCCGCCAGCAGTCCCGCGGCGGCGGTGTCCGCGGTCGCAACGGCGCAGGCCGATCCGACCGAAGCGGTCGATGCCGTGATCGATCAGTTCGTCGCCTTCTCGAAGTACCTGGACCAGAACCCGACTTCGACCCCAGAGGATGCAGCACCAGTGCTGACCAACGCCTCGAAGCAACTGTCGGACATAGCCGAGGCGGTCAAGCCTGGACTTCCAGGGGTGCCGGCTGATGTCAGTGGCCCTCTCGGAGAGCAAGCCGACGCAGCGTCAGCGGCCGTTTCCGAAGCGGTCGCATGCCTTCCGAAATTGACGGACACGGGCTGCGACGCCGAGGCGTCATCGATGATCGCAGCCATTCAGGCGCTTGGCGATACCGTCAACCTGCTTGTTCCCTACGGCTCGCGAAGCCAAGACAGTCTCATGGCAGAGCTCGATGGCACTCCCGAGGCGTCTGCAAGTGCCGACGCCTCGAAGGCTCCGTGACGTCGAAGACATGCATGCTCGCTAGGGTCTGCGGCGATCCGACCCCTGGGGAGACGTCATGAAGCGACTACTGGGCGCGGCGTGTGCCGTAGGTCTGCTCGCCACGGGTTGCGCCAGTACGGCTACAAGTGCCCCGGACACCACCGCCAGTGCCGTGAGCATGGCGCCAAGGCCAAGCGCATCATTGGACACCGCACCCACGCAATCGCCAGCGGCTGACGCCGCCTCGGGTCGCGAGGCAGTAGACGCCGTGGTGAACCACTTCATCGCCTTCACTGTGACCATGGCGAGCATTCCGTCGACATCCACTGACGAAACCCTCAGGGCGATGCAGTCGGCACAGGAGGACATGGCAGCGGCAGCGGACGTGATTCGCCCGGGCATTCCGGGAGTGCCCACAGAGGTCAGCGATGCGGTCTACACGTCGGTCGTGAGCACAGAGGGTTCGATGATCGCCTTGATATCGTGCCTCGCCGCCGGCGATCGCGACTGCAAGGCCGAGTCAGCGACAGCAGGCGAAGACGCCAAGGATCTCGGCATTGCAGTGGTCAACTTGATTCCGTTCGGATCTCGGACCGAGGACGAGTTCCTTGCAGAGGTCGACGGCACCTCGGCCGCGGCAGCCTCGGCTGCCTCCGGTGACCCACGGGCGGGGGCCACCTCCGACGACATTGGCGAAGAATCGCTCGCGGAGACGAATGCGCGGGAGAAGGCGCTCGAATACCTTGGCAATCTGGCTTTCAGCAGGGAGAGCCTGATACGGCAACTGGAGTTCGACGGCTTCTCCTCTACGGATGCCACGTACGGTGTCGATGCACTAGACGTCGATTGGAATAGTCAAGCCGAGCTCAAGGCGCAGGAGTACCTCGACTACACCACGTTCAGCCGCAAGGGACTCATCGCACAGCTGATGTACGAAGGATTCACGAAGGCGCAGGCGAGGCATGGGGCGGACTCCGTCGGCCTGTAGCTGTGCACATGAGGCTCGCCGCTGCCTGTCAACAAGATCGCGAACCGCGGCAGGCCGTCGGGTTTCGCAGGCAATCCCCTGAGAGGTTCGGGAGGCAGTCCCGGGCTGCACCTGCCACTTCCCTGGTCGTCGCCAACATCCGTGGACAGGGAACCGACGGACGTGCACGTCCTGAACGGCCGCCGCGACTCGTCCCTCGAGTGCACTATCGTGCACCCGAGGGCGATGGGAGGTAGTCATGGGCGTCGAAGC
>CAYFLP010000120.1:0-7888 GCA_964344045.1 uncultured Bifidobacteriaceae bacterium | reverse complement strand
GATGCCTCGACCGTGTGCCATCAGTGGCCGGGCCGCCCCGACGCCGAGTGGATGCTCGAGTGCGCGCACGTGCGCGACCTGGGGGCCGGCCTTGCCCGCCATCGGGGCGACCCGCAAGAGCTACTGGCGGAAGCCGATCCTGCGCGCATCGGCTACATGGCCGGGCTGCTGTTCGGCGCAGCGCTGCACGCAGTGCCCTGCCTGCTCGAGGGGACCTCCGTGCTGGCGGCCGCTCTCGTGGCCGATCGCATCGGCTACCGGGCCAAGGCGTGGTGGGGGTGGGCCAGCACGTCCGTCGATCCCGCCTGCGCGGTTGCCGCCGAGCGCATGCTGCTCGATCCGCTGCTCGACCTGCGCGTCGCGAGCGGCCCGCAGGCCGGCCGTCGGGTCATGGGGGCCAAGGCAGCTCTGGCCCTCATCGAGATCGCGATCGCGCCAGCGGACTGAGTTCGCGAGTCCTACGATCCGATGATGCCCAGCATCCGCCGACGCCTGACCGTCGCCGCCGCCACGAGCATCGTCGCCGCCGCCAGTGCAACGGCGCTGAACACGCCTGCGCAGGCCACGCCCTCCGCCCCGACCATCACGAGCGTCACGGTGCTGGGCAGCACTGCCCTCTCGGTGGACTTCACGCGCGGCACGGGCACCTTGATCGACGGCTACTCGCTCAACGGCAGCTCGGTGGTCTACAACGGAGGGCTCCTGTCGCAGCCCTTCACGATCAGCGACCTGACTGCGGCGACCCAGTACTGCGTGACGATGTACGGGCACGATGGCGGCGGCCAGAGCTCGGCGTCGAACACTGTCTGCGCGACGACCGACTCGGGCCGGTACGTGCCACCGATCGGCATTCCGGAGCCCCCCGGCGTACGGATCGATTCGATTGGCTCCGGCACGGTCACCTTCACCCTCGTTCCGCCGGGCAACACGGGGGGCCAGGCGCCCACCAGCTACCGCTTCCGCACGGACGGCCGCGAGACGGCAACGGTGCTGCCGACATCCCTCACCCAGACCCTCACGGGCCTGACGAACGGGTACCAGTACACGATCACCGCGGAGGCCGCGAACAGCGCCGGCTGGAGCGCACCGGGAGTCGGGCGGGCCCGGCCGGTCGGGCCGCCTACTGCGCCGCGCGATGTCACCGTGACCCCAGGGCCACGCTCGGCGCGGGTCGCGTGGACCGAGCCGGTGAGCGACGGCGGATCGCCCATCACCGGCTATCGCGTGACGTCCAACGGTCGCGCAGTCTGCGCAATGGCAAGCGACGCACGCTGGTGCACCGCTGAGGGCCTGGTACCGAACGTCACCGAAGAGGTCGTCGTCTCGGCCGTCAACGCTCTCGGCGCCACCATGGCAGCACCCGTGCGGTCGAACGCCCTGCCCGTCCTCCAGGGAAGGCCCACGAACGTGACGGCGGTCGCCCTCGACACCGATGCCGCGGTCGTGACCTGGAGCCCGCCGACCGACGATGGCGGCAATCCCCGAATCGACTACGCCGTCACCGCCGCAGGAGCGGGAAGCAACGCCGCGACCAAGCGCTGCCTGCCGGCACCGGCCCGCAGGTGCGAGTTCTCCGGCCTGCGCGATGGCACGACCTACCAGTTCACGGTCACGGCCACCTCGGCGAGCGGCACGAGCAGCGATGCTGCCTCGCTGACCATCCGTGCGGCCAAGCCCGGCATGCCAACTCACTTCACGGTCAAGCAGGTGGGCCCGGGCTTCCGGCTCGACTGGAGCCCGCCTGCCGCACGGGGCGTGCCGGTCGACCGCTACATCGTCCACGTGACGGGCGATTCGGCCTATGGCAAGTACCTGTGGCACTGGGATCCGGGCGTGGCCGTGTGCCTCGAGCCAGGCCTGACGAACCACTGCCTCGTCGGCGACCTTCCGCCCGGGCTCACCTTCAACTTCGAGCTGGTGGCCGAGAACGGCGCCGGCAGGAGCCCGGCAGCGACGAAGGAGGACGTGCCCCTGCGGGTTGTCCCGTTGCCGCCCACCGTGGTGACCCACGGCGGCAACGGCAGCATCGACATCGCGGTCGCAGACGCCCAGGGCACGGTGCTGAACTCGGCGACTCGCTTCACCGTGACGATGACCGACAACTGGCTCGGGCTGAACCCGACGCAGGCGTGCACCATTCAGGCACCGGCGACGACCTGCACCGTGACAGGCCTGGAGAACGGGCACGGCTACTGGTTCCTCGCGACGGCGGCCAACGAGCAAGGAACGAGTGCACCTGGCCCCCTGAGCCAGGTCGTCTCGCCATCTGCCACGGCAACGGCACTGACCCGGGTGCCGAGCGCCCCGCGCAACCTGCGCATGTCACTGCGCGTCGCGAAGACCACGAGCACCAGTTGGGGCACCTTCACCAAGGGCATGCTCGTGAGCGACATGCCGTATGGCCTGCCCGAGCAGGTGAGCATCCCGGTGACAGCCGTCATCCACTGGGACAAGAGCGAGGTCACGGGCGGTGCGACGGACATCCGCTACCTCATCGGCCTGAGCCAGCCGGGAGCCTCCCTTCAGGCAGTGGGCGCCTTCCGGGACCTCACCATCGGCAGCTGCAGCACCCTGGCCACCACGTGCCAGATCGACTTCCGGTACTCCCCCGCCATGGCCTTCGCACTCGGCGACTACTTCCTCGTCGCACGTGCCGTCAACGCCCGTGGCATGAGCGTGCCGATCGTCGGACTGTTCGACTACCGCACGGCTTTCGCGCCGACCCTCCTCGGTGGGGACTAGCCGGGCGTGCGGTGATCAGCGCGTACTGGGCTGCACGAACGGCGGCTTGACCACGCGGAACTTCGTCGCGCGGCCGCGTACGTCTACGACGACCTCGTCGTCGACTGCCACGGACGAGTCGAGCAATGCCAGGGCGATGCCCTGCTTCAGCGTCGGGGAGAAGGTGCCGGACGTGATCTCGCCGATCGGCTCGCCATCGATGCCGTCCCGGTAGACGGACATGTGCGGTCGCGGGATGCCCCGGTCGATCGCCAGCAGGCCGCGCAGCCTGCGCGCGGGGCCTGCAGCACGCTGCGCAGTGACCGCATCGCGGCCCGCGAAGGCAGGCTTGTCCCAGCCGACGGCCCAGCCGATCATGGCCTCGACCGGGGTGATGGTCGGGCTGATGTCCTGCCCGTGCAGCGGATAGCCCATCTCGGTGCGGAGCGTGTCACGCGCGCCCAGGCCCGCGGGCATCCCGCCGACCGCCTCAGCGTGCGCGACGAGGGCGTCCCATAGTGCGACCAGCACGGCATTCGGCGCGACGATCTCGTACCCCTGCTCGCCCGTGTAGCCCGTGCGGCACACGACAACGGGCGTGCCCTGCCAGTCGGCCGACGCCATCGCCATGTAGTCATGGTCGATCGGCAGGCCCACGGCCGCGACGACCTCGGCACTGCGCGGGCCCTGCACGGCGATGATGCCGCGCTCGTCATGCAGGTCCTCGATGGTGATGCCGGCCGGTGCGCACGCGCGCAGCGCGGCAACCACCGCAGGGGCATTCGAGGCATTGGGGATGATGAAGACATCGTCGTCGGCCCAGCGGTAGACGATGAGATCGTCGATGACGCCGCCCGCGTCGTTGAGCAGCATCGAGTACTGGGCCTGGCCGGCGCCGATGCGATCGAGGTCATTGGCCAGCACCGAGTTCAAGAAGCCGACAGCGCCCGTGCCGCGGACCGACACCTTGCCCATGTGCGAGACATCGAAGAGGCCCACGCACTCGCGCACCGCGGCATGCTCGGCAACGGTGCCGGCGTACTCGATGGGCATGTCCCAGCCGCCGAAGTCGGCAGTCTTCGCACCGGCTGCCGCATGGCGCTCGAAAAGGGGGGTGTGCTTGAGGTCGCTCATGGGAGAACGCTAACCACCGCGCCTAGGCGCGGACCTCGAAGGCGTCCCTGGCGCGATCGCCGCGCAGGCGCCCGAAGGCGGCTCCTGCTGCCAGGACCCCGAGGCCGAGAACGGGCGCGATGAGCTCCCATCCGGAGGGGATCGGGAAGACCTGCAGGAACAGGAGCATGACGAGCACGACGATGGCCAGGGCGGGAAGGACCGCCCAGAACCTGCCTCGCCCGGACTGCACGAGCACCTTGAAGGCTGCCGCCGCGGCCGCGGCATACGCACCGATGAAGACGACGCCGGCTACGTCACTGGTCAGCTCGAAGGCCGAGAACGGCTGGGCGCCGGTGACCAGGAGGGCGAACAGCACGAAGCAGGTTCCCGCGGCGCCGACCACGAGGCTGGCACGCGCGGGCGTGCTGTGCGGCGACAGCTGCGCGAGGGGCGCCGTCGCTACGCCATCGCGGGCGAAGGCGTAGATGATGCGCCCGCCGGCGACCTGCGCGCCGATCATGCAGGCGAAGCTGGAGATCGCCCCGCCCAGCGTGATGAAGTCGCCCATGCCGTCGCCCACGTAGGCATTCGCCATGTCGGCGGGAAGCGACCCGCTTGCCGAGAACGCCGCTAGCTGGCTCGGGCTCTCGCCGAAGGCCCAGACGGCGACTGCCGTCACCACGATGAAGAAGGCGCTCGTCAGCGCAGTCGTCCAGATGAGCGCACGTGGGATGTCCTTGCGAGGATCGCGAGCCTCCTCGCCCGCGGTGGCCGACCCCTCGAATCCCGCACTCGACAGCAGGGCGAACGTCAGTCCGAGTGCGAGCGCGCCGGTCGAGACGCCCTCGAGGCGGAAGGCCGACCAGTCGACCGCCTGCCCCTGCGGGCCGCCGGTCGTCTCCAGTCGCACGAACGTGATGGCCGTGACGGCCACGATCGCGGTCATCGTCAGGCCCTCGAGCACCAGAAGTGCGATGCCGAGCGCGCGGATGGTGCGTCCGGACAGGAAGGACGTCACCGGAAGAACGATGATCGCCAGCGCGATCGGCAGCCACGAGGGGGCCGTCGTCCAGCCCAGCTCCTGCAGCAGCGTAAGGGTGAAGATCCCGAAGGACAGGGCCGTGATCGCCGTGGCGGCGACATAGGCCGAGACCAGCCAGACGCCGGCGGCCGTGCCCGATCGCGGGCCGATCTCCGCGCCCACCAGCCCGAAGACGGAGCCGGCCGATCCGCGCCTGCGGGACAGCAGGACGAACGACCCCACGATCAGCGCGAGCGGCACGAGCGCGACGACGAACGTCGTCGGCACCGCTGCGCCTACCTGGTCGGCGATCGCCTGCGGGTTGAGGCTGACCGACATGCTCGGCCCCATGACAGCGAGCGAGATCGCGATGCCGCCTGCGACTCCCAGATTGCGCTTGAGCGATGGCATGGCGGCACCGTATGGCTTAGGCCCGCGGCGCGCAGCCCGTCGGGCCGACAAGCGTCTCCTCGTCCGGCCAACCGCACGGCTAGTCTGCGGGCATGACCACGATCTCCGTTGCCACGGGCAACCCTGCCGCAGCCGTCACCGATGCACTCGTCCTCGCGCTTGCCCCCGGCAAGGGCAAGAAGCCTGAGGTGATCGCACCCGGGCTCACCGCCGCCCAGCGCACCCGTCTCGGCGAGGCCTTCGCCGCTGTCGGGGCCACCGGCAAGTCCGGCGACATCACCCGTATCCCCGGCGGCGGGGCAGTCAAGGCGCCCATGGTCGTCGGGGTCGGGCTGGGCGAGGCCGCCAAGCGCGACGCGGAATCGGTGCGCCGCAGCATCGGCTCCGCTATCCGCTCGCTCGCCGGCACTCGCCGCGTCGCGGTGTCACTGCCCCTGGCCGATGACGAAGAGCTCGTGTCGGCAGCGCTCGCCGTGCTCCTCGCCGCGTACGACTTCACTGCCTTCCGGGCGAAGTCCAACAAGGGACGCCCGGCCGCCGTGCGCAACGCGACCATCCTGCTGGCGAAGGAGCCCACCGCCGCACAGAAGCAGTCGGTCAAGGACGTCAGCATCGTCGCCGAGTCCGTCGCGATGACGCGCGACCTGGTCAACACCCCGCCGTCGACCCTGACCCCCGCGGCCCTGGCCCAGTCGGCCATCGATGCGGTCGCTGGGCTCGACGTGGCCGTGAGCGTCTGGGAGGAGGCCGAGCTCGAGCGTGACGGCTGCGGCGGCATCCTCGCCGTCGGCATGGGCTCGGCCAACGCACCCCGCCTGGTCAAGATGGAGTACGCACCCGAGGGCGCGACGCGTCACCTGGCCCTCGTCGGCAAGGGCATCACCTTCGACACCGGCGGCATCTCGATCAAGCCGGCTCAGGGCATGGACGAGATGAAGGGCGACATGGCCGGTGCCGCGGCCGTCATCGGCGCGATGAAGGCCATCGCCTCGCTCGGCCTCGGCGTGCGCGTCACCGGCTGGGTGCCGACCGCCGAGAACATGCCCAGCGGCACTGCCCAGCGCCCCAGCGACGTGATCACGATGTACGACGGCACCACTGTCGAGGTCCTGAACACCGATGCCGAGGGCAGGCTCATCCTGGCCGACGCACTGGGCATGGCCGTCGAGGAGAAGCCCGACCTGATCATCGACGCAGCCACCCTGACCGGAGCGCAGCGCATTGCCCTCGGCTCGCACATCGCCGGCGTGATGGGCAACGGCGACGCTGCCCGCACCCAGGTGGTCGAGGCGGCCGGTCGCGCTGGCGAGGCCGTGTGGCCGATGCCGCTCCCGTCCGACCTGCGCGCGTCGATGGACTCCCCGGTCGCCGACATCGCCAACATCGGCGATCGCTTCGGGGGCATGCTCTCGGCGGGCGTCTTCCTGCAGGAGTTCGTGCCGGCCGGCCAGGCCTGGGTGCACATGGACATCGCCGGGCCCGCCTACAACGAGAAGGCTCCCTACGGCTACACCCCCAAGGGCGGCACGGGCTTCGCGGTCCGCACCTTCGTCCAGGTGGCTGCCGAGCTCGCTGACTCCTAGCCCGCGGCGGGCCGCGCCGATGGGCGCGGTCCGCTCCACGGAACCCTGGGCGGCCGGTGCACATGAGTGATCCCCGCGGTGGGAGGATGTGCCAACTAGGCGATCGACAGGAGTAGGGCACAGTGGCACAGCAGGCAGACCTGGTAATCCTCGGCGGCGGCAGCGGAGGCTACGCCTGCGCACTGCGAGCTGCCGAACTCGGCAAGTCCGTGGTCCTCATCGACAAGGACAAGCTCGGCGGCACCTGCCTGCACCGCGGGTGCATCCCGACCAAGGCGCTGCTCCACGCCGCAGAGGTCGCCGACTCCGCCAAGGAGAGCGGGCACTTCGGGGTCCGCGCCACGTTCGACGGCATTGACATGGCCAAGGTCAACGAATACCGCGACGGTGTCGTCGGCCGCCTCTACAAGGGCCTGCAGGGCCTGGTGAAGAGCCGCAACGTCACCTTCGTCGAGGGCACCGGCCGCTTGGTCAGCCCGAACACCGTCGAGGTCAACGGCGAGCAGTACACCGGCACCAATGTGGTCCTCGCGACCGGCTCGTACGCACGCAGCCTGCCGGGCCTCGACATCGGCGGCCGCATCATGACCTCTGACCAGGCCCTGTACCTCGACTATGTTCCCGCCAGCACCATCGTGCTCGGCGGCGGCGTGATCGGCGTCGAGTTCGCGAGCGTCTGGAAGTCCTTCGGCGCCGACGTCACCATCGTCGAAGCCCTCCCTCACCTCGTCCCCAACGAGGACGAGGCCGTGTCCAAGGCCCTCGAGCGCGCCTTCCGCAAGCGCGGCATCAACTACAGCCTCGGGGTGCGCTTCCAGTCCGCGGTCCAGGACGACTCCGGCGTGACAGTGACTCTCGAGGACGGCACGCAGCTGCGCGCTGACCTCCTCCTCGTGGCCGTCGGCCGCGGCCCGAACGCCACCGGCATGGGCTTCGAGGAGCAGGGCGTCGCGATGGAGCGCGGCTGGGTCCTCGTCGACGACCGCCTGCGCACCAATGTCCCCGGCGTGTTCGCCGTCGGCGACATCACCCCGGG
>CAYFLP010000119.1:908-7929 GCA_964344045.1 uncultured Bifidobacteriaceae bacterium | reverse complement strand
GTCATGCGCCTGTCGCATCGGCGGGTGCCGATCGAGATCGGCGTGCTCAACTCGAGTGTCGACTCGCGACCTGTGCCCCAGTCCTTGGTGGACCTGATCGTCACCGTCGGGTCGCATGCGACTGGCCACAGGCTACGGATCCAGAGCCTGGGATCGGTGGACTGGGACTTCCTGTCCGTCATCGTCCCGGCCGATTCCTGCCAGGGGGCCGGGCTGGCCGAAGGCGACGTGATCGAGGTCGATCAGTGCACCTTCTCGGTCGTCGAGGCCGAGGAGCGCGAGGGCGACGTCGACATGCTCGTGCTCACCCTGGAGAGGGTCGTGCCTGTTCCCGCCCTCATGTCACCTGAAAGATGACACAACACCGCTGAATGGGTGACACCAGACGGCTCAGCGACGAGGCGCGCGGGGGTGAGACTGAAACTCCCCTAGGAAAGCCAGATACCGGTGTCATTGCGTTGGCCGCGCGTATGTCGAGGCAGCACGCCTAGACGCGCCATTCCCATTGCCGTGGCGACGGCCTTGACCGTTGGCCTGGGGCTGGCCAACGCGATTCCAGCGTCCGCGTCCAATGTCTTCGACCTCACGGCAAGTAGCGGGTCGGTCGCGCCCGGCAGCGCCGTCGACCTCACGGCGAGCACGCCCATCGCCAGTCCGGGAACAACGACGCAGACCATCACCCAGCAGATCGATCCCACCAAGGTCAAGCTGACCTCCGCGAGCGATATTCAGTACCCAGCCGGGTGGACGCTCTCCTTCTGCTCGGTCGCCGACTGCTCGATTGACGGGAACTTCTCGGCAACTGCCCCTGCAAGCGAATCCGCCTGGGCAGCCGTGCGCGCAGTGCGCGCGACGGGATCGATTCAGTCGGATGGCCCGGACGCCGACGGCAATCAGATGGCCTCTCGCACGGCAACCGGTGCAGCCTCCAGCCTCACGCCAGGCAGCATTCCATCCAGTGGCAGCGGCGACGGGTATGAGGCCTTCTTCGACCCCGGCCGCACCCGGGTGTTCAATCTCTACCATCACAGCGGCAACAACGCGTTGGTGACAGACGCCCTCCTCGACTGCCACGTGATCGCGACAGGAGCTACCTGCGCGGGATTCCCGTTCAGGACCAACTTGCCCACGGGGCACTTCGTGTCAGGTCGCGTGGTCGGCAATACGCTGTGGTTCACGACGGGGTCTCCGTATTCCGCAAGCGGAAACGTGTTCTCCGGTCAGCCTGGCTTTGGCTGTGTGGATCTCACAGCGGTGCTGGCATCGGGCGGAAGTCCGGTCATGTGCGCGACTCCCTTCGTGCGACTGAGCACGGTCTCAGTGGAGTTGGCCACCTTCTGGATCATGAGCAATGAGGCCCAACCAGGGCAGAACACATTCGGCACCTCTCAGGAGACGAGGCTCTGGGCGTTCGCGAACGGCAAGTTGGTGTGCCTTGACACTGCTGCGCGCGCTGCGTGCACGGGCATGCCTGCGAATGGATGGACAATTCCCCGACCCGTCGGATTCGACCGGCGTCCCAGCCTCGATGTCATCAACGGGAAGATCTACTACGCCGGTCGAAATTCGACTTCCACGAAGTTCATGGTGGGCTGCGTTCTCGTCTCCGACCCCACAACGGAATGCCCTGGCTGGGGCGCCACGCAGGTGGATGCGACCGCAACGGGTACCTACGGCCCAGAGTTGCTTGACCTGCCAGACGCCAATGGAAATATCGTGGGCGTCTGCGGAATGGCCTACTCACCTGTGTGGACGGCCTGCTGGAACCTCGATGGCTCAGCACGCACCAAGCCGGCGTCCCTGCCTGTGGGGCTTGCAGGCGGGAACCGCCCAATTACTGTGGGATCGCGGGTCTACTGGAGCAGCAACACCACCTGGTGCTGGGATGCAAGTCTCAGTGCCGGGGCAGGGGGCTCCTGTTACGGGGGACTTTCGGGGCAGGCCCTGGGCAATGCGACGTACACAGGTGTGCCGGATCCGGCCATTCCGCTGTGCCTGTGGTCGGCGAAGGACGTCGCCACGTCGCCCTTGAACGTAAATCTCCAGACCTGGAACATCAGCACGGGTACCGCATCGCTCGGCTGTGGATCCATCGCGCCCACGCGGGCAACATTCAGCGGCACGTCGGTGGTTCCCCGCATGGCGTGCGCCACGACGCCGACGGCGATTCGCTCCTGGAAGACGTTCACGCTCACCAGCCCTGCTGCATCGCCCAACTTCACGGCCAGGCTCTCGGTGCTCGACTCGAACGGTACGGCCATTGCCGGTTGGCAGAACCTGTCCATCACCGCGGGAGTCCCGAAGGACTTGTCATCGCTCGTGCCATCGACTGCCGGCACTACGCCGTCATTCGTCGTGGACTTCACCGTGGCCTCGGGATCGATCTCCTCGGCGACGGCAAGTGTCCAGGTCGTTGGCGATGCTCCGCAGCTGTGCCTGCGACCTACGGCGATCGTGACATGCCCCTCGCCCGTGCTCGGTCCAGTTGACCTCGCCGGCCTGCTGCCGGGCTCAGTCTCGATTTCCGCTTCGGCGTCGGCCACGCCCGGTGGATCCTTGGGCTCCGACGCTGAGACGCTCACCATCAGCGCTCCGACAGCGGGACAGTGCGGGAGCACGCTCACGGGCAGAGCCGGTGATGCGTCCTTGGGATCGGCGGGCACGGCGGTGTCAGGGGTGACAGTGTCGCTCCTGGACTCCAGCGGTGCCGCAGTGCTGGATGCGAGCAGTCATCCGGTCACCGCAACGACAGATGCTTCGGGCAATTACACCTTCGGCTACCTGACACCTGGCTCCTACAAAGTGAAGTTCGCCGAGCCTGCGACGGCGACGGTGTCGAGCGCGACGGTGACCACGGGTGCTGCAGGATCGTCCTTGACGACGACGTCAGCCAGTTCGGGCATCGTCACGTCGGCAGTGGACGTGCTCGCCGTGGGCACCAATGGAGTGGTGAATGCGCTCTATGTCGTCGCTGCGACACCGACGGCCGATACTTCCTCGGGCAAGCAGGGCGTGGCACAGACGATCTCGCCCCTGGCCAATGACACGGCATCGACAGGTGCGACGTATTCGGGTGGGTCGACCGCGCTGAAGCTGTGCGGGACGGGACAGTCGTATCCGAACTGCACGGCGACGTCGACGGTGGTGTCGGGACAGGGCTCGTATGCGGTGTCTGGGACGAATGTGAGCTTCACTCCCTGCTCGGGCGTGAACACCCCGGTCATGACTCCTGCCTGCACGGGGGCGTTCACGGGCACGGCGACGGCGGTGACGTATCAGTCGACGGATTCGTTGGGGCGTACGGGAACGTCGACGATCACGCCGACGGTGGTGCCTGTGCCTGTCGCGGTGAACGACACGAGCACGGGTGCGTGGAATACCTCCCAGGCGATCTCCCCGCTTGCGAACGACCTTCGCGGCAACGCTTACGACTCGTCCTATCCGCTACTGGCGTCGACCATGGGCATCTGTGCAGGTTCCACGTCGGCGGCTTCATCGTGCACGGGCACATCGACGGTGACCACGGCGGACGGCTCCTACTCGCTGAACATCTCGACCGGGGTGGTGACTTTCACTCCGCTGTCGACATTCACCGGGGTGGTGACCGCGCCCATCAAGTACGCGGCGGCGGACTCGCTCGGGCAGCGAGTGATCGCGTCGATCACGCCGACGGTCACCGCGCCAGCGTCCCCGACGGCGGCAGACGAGACGAAGGTCGTGAGCGCAGGGGCGTCGGTGGCGTTCACCACCGTGACCGGCGTCGGTGGCCTAGGCACGTCGGGCGGACCTGCACTGATCACGACGAACACGACAAGCGGTACGGGCCTGTGCCCGGTGGGCACTGTGCTGCCCGGTGGGGTGGCGACCTGCACGCTGACGTCGGTGACCGTCACGGGTGAGGGCACCTACACCCTGAACCGGCTGACGGGCGTGGTGACTTACGCCGCGTCGGCGTCGGCGTCGGCGGGCAGCAAGACTCCGGTGACGTACGTGATCCGCGATGGACTGACTTCCGGGGGGCGCACGTACTGGGATTCCGGCGTCCTGACGCCGGTGATCCCAGGGCCGCCGACAGCCGTCGACGACACGAGCACGGGCGCGTGGGACACCGATCAGGTGATCACGGTGGCCGCCAATGACTCCGCCTCCCTGGGCACGTCGTTGACGGCGTCGAGCGTGCGCCTGTGCGAGACATCGGTGGTCGACGCTTCGTGCACCGGGACGTCGCTGTCGATTGCCAATGAGGGCACCTACACGGTGAACACGTCTACCGGTGTCGTGACGTTCAACCCGGTGCCGACGTTCTCGGGTGTGGCGACGCCGATCAAGTACGTGATCACGCAGTCGGACGGGCTCAAGGATTCCGCGACCGTCACTGCGACAGTCGCAGCTCCGACGGCGCCGACGGCGTCCAACGAGGCGAAGGTCGTGATGCCGGGCGAGACGGTGGCGTTCACCACGCTGGACCGCTCCGGCGGCCTGGCCACGCCGGGGCAGCCGACCCTGGTGACGGCCTCTACCTGCCTGATCACCCCGAACTCCAGCCCGCCCGCCTGCGACGCCGACGGCATCGTGACCATCGCAGGGGAGGGCACCTACACCCTGGACCCCTCGACCGGGATCGTGTCCTACGCCGCCGACGCGGGTGCCACGGCGGGCAGCAAGACGGCGGTGGCCTACAAGGTGGTGGATGCCTTCGGGGCCACCGCGACGGGCACGCTCACCCCTACCGTGCCCCCGGGCCCATCGTCTGCCGCCGACACGTCGCGCGGTGAGCAGGACAGGCCCCAGACGGTGTCCCCGACGGGCAATGACTCCCCGGGCACGGCGGCGGTGCCTCTGGTGCCGACGAGCGTCACGATCTGCGCGATCGCCAGCCCGCAGACGGCGTGCTCGTCGACCAGTGTCACCGGGGCGCACGGGGTGTTCACGGTGAACGCGGACGGTTCAGTCACGTTCACGCCGGACAGCGGCTGGTACGGCACTGCCTCTGTGGCCTACACGGTGGCCGACTCCGAGGGCCGCACGACGACGAACACGATCACCTACACCGTGCTCCCCAAGCCTGCGCCCAGCGCGGTGACCGACACTGCGACGGGGGCGTACGGCCAGGCGGTGACCTTCACCCCGCTGGTGGGCACGACGAACGCCCCAACCTCGCAGGCGGACTCCGCGGGCACTGCGCCCGCTACGTCGTCGGGAACCCCGAGCGGGCTGACAACTGATGCCGGTGGCCAGACGGTGGTCGACCAGGACGTGGTGAACATCGCCTTCGGGGCCATGCGGCTGTGCGCGGCGAACGAGTCCGTCCCGTCGTGCACCCAGACATCGGTGACGACAGTGGACGGCACGTACGTGCTGGCGGGCACCAGCGTCACGTTCACCCCCGTCGCCGGGTTCACCGGCGCTGCGACCACCCCGGTGCAGTACCAGGTCGCGAACACCTGGGACCTGCAGTCGACGACCATCAACACCAAGGACGTCGTCGTCGATCCCGGTGCCGCGGGCGCGGGCCAGGTGATCACCTGTACGTCGGGCACGACACCGTGCAGAGCCTGGCGAGTGGTCACCACGACGGTGTCGACGGCGCCGGGGACCCCGGAGATTGCGTCGGCGTACCTGATTCCGACCATTGCCCCGCCCGCGGCGATCACGGCGGACGACGAGACCGACTCGGGTGCGTGGAATACCGCGGTGAGCGAGAACGTCACGGTCGGCGACACATCGGGGGCGACGATCGACACGACTTCGGTGCGCCTGTGCGGCGCGAATGACACTGCGCCGAACTGCACGCAGACCTCGCGCACGATCGATGGGCAGGGCACCTACGCGGTCGACATCGCCACCGGGATCGTCACATTCACGCCATTGCCGAGCTTCTCAGGGGCCGCTACCCCGATCACGTATTCGATCTCCGACAGCCTCCATCGCAAGGCGTCTGCGACCTATACCCCGACGATCGCTGCCCCGACACCCCCGACGGCCTCGAACGAGGGCAAGTCGCTGCTCGCTGGAGCCAGCGTGTCCTTCACGACGATCGTCGAATCCGGGCCACTTGTCGCGCCTGGCAGTGCCGGCGTCGGTTCGCTGCAGGACGGCGCCGCGTGCCTTCTCACCCCTGGAACGGCAAGCTGCGACGACGACGGCGTCGTCGCCACCGCTGATGGCACCTACGTCCTTAATCCCATCTCGGGCGTGGTCAGCTACACCGCGAATGCAGATGCGCCCGCCGGCCCCAACGTGCCCGTGCAGTACCGCGTCACCGACTCCATCGGCCAGACAGCCACTGCCACCCTCACCCCCACCGTCTACGCCAGGCCAACCGTCCCGGCCAAGACCGGCACCGACCTGGTCGCTACTCCGCAGACCTTCGATGCGCGCACCGGCGCCACGCAGGACGCGTCGGCCACCATCGCGGCCTCGACCGTTCGCCTCTGCGACACCGGAGATGTCGCGCCGGACTGCACTGCTCTCCTGGTTTCCGTTGCTGGCTACGGAACGTTCACCGTCGACGCCGCTGCCGGCACCGTCACGTTCACTCCCGATAGCGGCTTCACCGGAACCGTCCCTGCGATGACCTACTCGGTCACCGACAGCCTCGGCCAGAAGGCCTCGAACACCATCACGCCGACCGTGGTCAGCCTGCCTGACCCGGTTGCGAGCGACGACTCCGGATCGGCGCCCGCAGGACAGACCGTCACGTTCGCGCCGCTGGCGAACGATGCGGCCTACTCCGGCACGCTTCCTGCATCGATCCCGAATGCCGCCCTCGACACGGCACAGCTCATGCTCTGCGGAGCAGGCGAGACACCCAGGCCGACCGGCGCAGGATGCAGCCAGACCAGCGTCACCACCGCTGACGGCACGTATGCGCTCGACCCGGCGACGAGCACGGTGGTATTCACGCCGAACGCTTCGTTCACCGGTGTTGCTACCAATCCTCTGCGGTATGAGATCGCGAACACGTTCGCAGTGGGTGGCGCAGGTGCGCAATCCCGGTACGCCTCCGCGTTGCTCACAC
>CAYFLP010000119.1:0-898 GCA_964344045.1 uncultured Bifidobacteriaceae bacterium | reverse complement strand
CGATCTCGTGCCGGCCTCGAATCCACCGGGCAACTCCGCTCCAGCGCCCGACGAGCGCACCCCCGGCCAGGACAGTCCTCGGGAGCCTGATCCGTCCGAGCCGCCTTCCTCGTCGTCCTCCGATGCCGGGCCGGCGCTGCGACCGCAGTCGGACAGCACTGTCGTCAATCCGAGCAAGCCGACCATGCTCGACCCGTTGGCCGATGCCCGGCCGACTCCCGGGGAGTCTTTCGATCCCTCTTCCGTGGTCATCTGGGATGGCGATGCCTGGGTGAAGAGGTTCGTCGAGCCCGGCGTGGGAACCTGGACGGTGGTCGATGGCCACGTGAGGTTCATGCCCGCGCCTGGCTATACGGGCACGGCAACGATCAAGGTCAAGGCGACCGATACGGCCGGCAAGTCGGCGAAGGCGAGGCTGCGAGTGATTGTCCGCCCCCGCGCCGGCGCGCAGCGACCTGGCGCCGGAACGCCTGCGCCAGGTCGCTGCGCGCCGGCGCGCAGCGACCTGGCGCAGGCGCTCCGGCCGGCAGCGCTCACTCCGGAGATGTCCCTGCGGGCATCCACGCTGGAGTCGCCGTGCTCCCGGGGCAATGCCCGTCGGCATCGGCTGGCGGCAGGGCGGTCGCATGGATCACCGTCGATGGCAGGACGGTGCCGGTCAAGAAGGTGACCTACGCCCGGGGCGGCGTCCTCGAGCCACCCGCATCGAACAAGGTTGCGGCCGTCTCCGCACGCCATGCCGCGCTCGACGCGCAGTCGGGTACCAGCGTGCTGACCTGGCACGTGCGATACGGCCTGGGATGCGACGGCGACCTCAACGCCCTGCTGGCCAAGGCCACGGGCGACACCTTCACGATTCGAACCGAGAAAGGCACCACGACCTATCGCATCACGGGCC
>CAYFLP010000118.1:0-7950 GCA_964344045.1 uncultured Bifidobacteriaceae bacterium | reverse complement strand
GTGCGAAAGCGCCACCACATCCAGATCGCGAAGGCCCCGATGAGCGGCCACTCGAAGGTGTAGACCCACGCACGCCAGATGCCGTCGGTGGCGCGCGACAGTTCGATGATGGTCAAGGTCGTGCAGAGGATCAGGACGAGGGCCAGCGGAACGTCCAGCTGCCAGAAGTCACGCTTGCGATTGCGCGGGGGGCGTTCGTCGTCCACGGGCTCAGCCTCCCACGCGGGCATCGATCAGCGCGGCCATCATCAGCGCAATCGGGACTCCGCAGGCCACGATCACGATGGCCGCCCTGCGCCCACGGGCTGCGGTGACGGCCCACCATCCGACGAGCACGAGCAACGCCGCCTCGAGTATCAGGCCGACCACGCCGAGCAATGTCCGCAGCAGCCCCACGCCACCCACTTCGACCATGACCAGCAGCAGGACGACAGCCGCGACCTCGGGCACGGAGTTCATCACCCGCCATCCGCCGGGCGCCCATTGCGCGATGACCAGGGGCACCGCGATGCCAAGCACCAGGAGTGACAGCGCCGTGAAGCCTGACCCCGGCACCGGAGAAGGGCCGATGCGGCTCATGACGACCGCGATCGCGAGGGCGGTGCCCATGACGACCAACTCGATGGAAGCGATCGCGACACTGGTGCGCACAGCACCCGCGTCGGGCAGTGCATCGATCACGGTGCGCCGCTGCTGCCACCCCAGGCGGATCAGCCACGCCAGGAGGGCGGCCTTGGCAAGCACCAGGCTGCCGTAGGCCGTGCCCACCAGGTCGGGCAGTGTCGCCTCGGTCAGCGTCGCGCTCAAGAGCCCCGTCTCGGCCACGACGATGACGCAGACGAGCGCAAGCGTGCTGAACCTGCGCAGGATCACGTCGACCTCGGACGTGCCCAGGGCGATGAGTCCGATCACGGCAGCGAGGCCACCGACCCACAGCACCACTGCGCCGATGTGCGTGCCGATGGCGTAAGCCGCGGCCGCGTGCGTGCCCGACAGGCCCGCATGCCCGGCAAAGCCCGGTGCTGCCGTGCCGATGAGCGCAATCGCGATAGCCGCGATGCGAGTGCCCCGCGAGCGTCCAGCGGCAATCAGGACAAGTGCCAGGGCAGCAGCCACGGCCTGCACGATCAGTGCCCGCCCGGCATTCGTCCCGGTGATGACCTCCGCGAAGGTGCTCGTGTCCGTGAAGCCCAGCAGGCCGGTCGCCGCGACGTCGGCATCGAAGGCGACCATGCCGATGGCCACGAGCGCAAGCCAGACTGCGTACCAGGCCATCGACCAGCGCCGTGCACGATCGACGTCGACCCGATCCGTGGCGAGCAGGCTCATCGCGGCGGATCCGACAGCCAGGCACATGGCGATGTCACGGCCGAACTGGAACACGGGCAGGGCCACCAAGGTGGCCACCGGCGTGGACGGCAGGTCAGGAAGGGCAGCTACCGCGAAGGCGCCGAACCACCACAGCAGTACGACGAGCGGGACTAGGCCCCACCACAGCCGAGCTCCGAGGCGGAACGATGTCACGAACCTGCAGCGGGTGACGCCGAGGGTGACGCCGACGAGCTCGGAGCCGACTGCTGGAACTGGCCCATGGGCGGGCTGCTCACATTCGGGCTCGTCGTCATCGTCGTAGCGAACAAGGCGCCGAGGAAGATCGCGATCGCCGCCCACGTGGCGTACATGGCGACCAGGCGCGCATGGTACGGATTCGCCGGGCTGATGAGGCCCGCGCGCGTGCGCCCGACCACGGCGATGACCAAGGTCAGCACGAGGGACAGGTGCAGGGCAGCGGCAATGCACAGCCAGAACGTCGCGGAGGCGTACGCGCCATCGGACGGGCCGAACGGGAACGTCGACAACTGGACGATCTGGCCGATGAACGAGGCGAGCACGATCAGGAGTGCCAGCGACGCAGCAGCCAGCATCTTGGACCTGCTGCCTTCGCGCAGGCCGCGAATGCCCCACCACAGCAGGACTGCAGTGAGCACGGAACCGATGGTGATGAGCCAGAACGGCACAGGCGAGGCCCAGGCGTTCTTCGGCGGCGCCCAGGCGTCATTGACGTTCAGCGACCACAGGTAGATGTAGGAGATGAGCAAGGCGAGCGTGCCACCGGCATCCGACACGATGCACAGCCAGATGCCCAGGCGGTTGCGCCGGGCGACGACGGCGACGGACTCCCCCGTGGTGGGCGAGAGGGGCGCCTGCTCGGTACTTGCCTGCGAGGTGGTGCTCATCGCGCACCTACCTTCACAGCGGAGTCGGCTTCAGGATCCTTGGGCTTCACCGAGTCGTACGGATCAGGCACGCCGTAGCCGTACGGGTCGCTGGTGACGACCGGGAGCACCGGGAAGTTCTCGAGGGGAACCGGGGTCTCGGTCTGCCATTCGAGGGACTTCGAGGCCCACGGGTTCGACGGTGCCTTCACCCCGCTGCGCCAGGAGGTGATGATGGCGTACAGGAAGATCAGCATGCCGACGCCGATCGTGTAGGCGCCGATGGTCGACAGCCAGTTCGACATGTTGAACGCGCTGTCGAACTGCAGCACGCGGCGAGGCATGCCCTGCAGGCCTGCGACGAACATCGACATGAAGGTCAGCTGGAAGCCGAAGAACGCGACCCAGAAGCCGATCGAGCCGATGCGCTCGTTGAGCATGCGGCCGGTCATCTTCGGGAACCAGTACGAGATCGCGGCGATCGCGCCGAACAGGCCGGCGCCCATCAGCATGAAGTGGAAGTGCGCGACGACGAACATGCTGCCGTGCATGTACTGGTCGACGGGCGTGTCGCTCAGGTACACGCCGGTGATGCCGCCCACGACCTTGTCCCACACGACTGCGTACAACGCCATCATCGGCAGTCGCGTCCACTTGTTGCCGCGCCAGATGGTGCCGAGGAGTACGAGCACGAGGAAGCCGAACGGGATCGAGATCAACTCCGTCGAGAGCATGAACGGGTAGTTCGCCGCAGGCGCCCAGCCCGTCATGTACATGTGGTGGACCCACACGATCGAGCTGATGGCAACGATGCCCGCGAAGCCGGCGACTGCCACCTTGTAGGAGAAGAGCGGCTTTCTCATGAAGACGACTGCGATCTCCATGAGCGCGGCCGTGGCAGGAACGACGACGACGTAGACCTCTGGGTGGCCCAGGAGCCAGAAGAGGTTCTCGTACAGCCAGACGCTGCCGCCCATCACCGGGTTGTAGAACGAGGTGGCGATCATGCGGTCGCTCAGGGCGAGGATCTGCGAGTACTGGAACAGCGGGAACCAGATCAGGCCCATCACCGACGAGGCGATGATGCCGATCACGAAGATCGGCACGCGGTTCCACGTCATGCCCTTGGCGCGCATGGTCACTGCCGTGGTGATCAGGTTGACCGCAGCGATACCCGTCGAGAACGCGAACGTGATGATCGTGATCTGGTAGCCCACGCCGCCCACGGGCGCCTGCGAGCTCAGCGGCTCATAGACGGTCCATCCGTCGCGGATGCCGCCCATGAACAAGCTGGCGAGCAGTGGCGGGACGGCGGCGAACAGCAGCCAGAAGCTCAGGGCGTTCAGGCGCGGGAAGGCCATGTCGCGAGCGCCGATCATGCTCGGCATGATGAAGTTGCCGAGGGGACCGCCCACCGCGATGATCATCGCGATGATCATGACGATGCCGTGGGTGCCGATGATGGAGTTGTAGAAGTCCGGATCGAAGACCTCGGTCCAGGTCGCGCCCAGTTCGGTGCGGATCAGCATCGCCAGGAAGCCGCCCACTCCGAAGAGCACGAGCGTCATGACCAAGTACTGCATGCCCACGACCTTGTGGTCGGTGGTGTAGCGCCAGTAGCGCCTCTTGCCCAGGTCACGGCCAGCCAGGAATTCCGCATCGGCATGCGTCAGGTCGCGGCCGAGTGACCAGCGAACGGGGCCCGCGAAGGCCCCGATACCGATCATGAAGCCGATGACCCAGCCGGCGAAGGTCGCCGCCCAGAGCGCGTCGAGCCCGACCTGGACGAAGGTGGTCGAGTTCGTCGTTCCCCACGGCACCAGCCAGAGCGAACCGATGAAGTAGACGACGAGCGCGAGCACGAGGCCGGAGACGATGCCGGTGACGATGTTGCAGTGGCGCACGAAGCCGCCGGGCTTGCCGTGCTGCTTGGGCTGCGGCACGCCGCTCTGCTCGTGGATATCGACGGTTGTCACTGAAGTGCTCATGCTGTCCTCCTCCCGCCCATCTCGCGGATCCAGGCGTCGTATTCCTCAGGGGTGACGACGGTGATCGTGGTTTCCATGTAGGCGTGGTGCAGGCCGCAGAGTTCAGCGCATCGGATGTTGAATGTGCCGAGCTTGGTCGGCGTGACACCCGTATTCGTCACTGCACCCGGGTTCGCGTCGATCTTCACGCCCAGCTCGACCACCCAGAAGTTGTGCACGACATCCTCGGAGGTCACGTTGAAGTACACCGGCCGGTTGATGGGCACGACGAGGTTCGCCGACTGCACGTTCTGGTAGTCGGGGTATTCGAAGCTCCATACCCACTGCTGGCCGGTGACATTGACGACCAAGGGCTTCTGCGAGTTCGGCTGCTCACTCGCGGGCGTGGTGCCGTAGGAGAAGGCAGAGATGGTCGCCAGCTCGGTCATGCCCCAGACCACCAGGAAGAAGGCGAGGACGCTGGTGGCAGTGATCCACAAGACGGTGGCCGTCTTGTTGGTCCTGATCGCGGGGCTGTCCTGCATCGGCGGCTCGTCGCCCGAGATCCGGCCCCAGCCCACCAGGCTGTAGAGCAGGATCGACAGCGTGATCGCCATCAAGGGCGCAGAGACGATGGTGAAGACGAACATCGTCTTCTCGATCTCGCTCATGACGGGCGAGGCCGGAGCGCCCGAGAGGTTCATGAAGTACAGGACCATCCACGCCACGGGGAAGATCAGCAAGGTCAGCAGCACGGCGATCGCGACGATGCGCTTGGCGTACGGGCGGGAGATCCATTCGCGGAAGCGATCCGCGGGCATCGGCCGGTTGGTCGGCTCCTCCGGGCCGTCGGCGTCGGCAACGGGACGATCGTCAACGGTCGACATCAGACCACCTCGATCTTTCCGCTCATCCAGCCGCGAGCCTGCATGACTCCGCCGAAGTCCTGGTAGCTGTCGCCGCACGGGTCTTCGCAGTTCCAGACGTACTCACCGGGATCACCGGTAATGAAGGAGAACTCGATGACCTCGGGCTTGGGGTAGCCGTTCGCCTCGTTCTTCGCGTTGGCCGACACCCCCTTCATCGGCACGCTCAGGAAGACCGTGGGCTGTCCGTTCTCCGGGTACTGGTGAATCGTGAAGGTGTGGGCGACCTCGCTGGGCTTGATGCCCTTCATCGAGGTGCCGTTGAACTTCGCCGTGCCGTCGACGGTGCCGTGCACGTCTGCCCAGAAGGTGTTCCAGGGAGTGTCGGCGGTGTCGTACTGGTGCACGGTCACGGTCACGAGGGAATGGGCCGGCACCTGGAGCGTGGTCGACGGCCAGTAGAAGGGCCAGCCTTCCTCCTGCGTGACCCCGTTGTTCTCGATGCCCTCGTTCACGTAGCCAGCAGGGCCGGGGTACTGGGCAGAGGTGTTCGGGAAGATCGACAGGTCGAGCGTCGCGTGGGGCAGGTTCCCCTGAGGGGTCGAGGCCGTTCCCGCAGGCGTGGCTGCGAGCACGGCAGGCTCCTGCTGGGCCCACGAAAGGCCCACGACGGAGCCTGCGACGACCAGCACTCCCAGCACCACCGTGACGACGGTCAGCACGAACCGTTTCACGCGACACCTCCCAACAGACAAGTTGTCCGGCACACTAGCGTGGAACGCCCCCTGTGTGTGCGCATGATGGGAACAAGATTTCGCGGAGGAGGACGATGGGCCAGTTCCTCCAGGCATGGAATTTCGATGCCTTCGCCCTCGTGAACCTCGCCCTCGCCGCCGCGGCCTACCTGGGCGCCCAGCGCAGGGCTCGCATCCGGAGCCGCCTGCGATGGCCCGCGTGGCGCACCACCTGCTTCCTGGTGGGGATCGCCCTGCTGACCCTGACGTACCTCGGCCCGATAGCCGCCTGGAGTCACACCTACTTCTGGTCGCACATGACCGCTCACCTGGTCGTCACCATGGCGGCAGCCCCCCTGATCGTCCTCGGCGCCCCGGTTGCGCTGGCCTTCCGCGCGAGCACTGCGGCCCATAGGCGGGCGATCGTGCGCGTGCTCAGGTCGCGCACGGTGCGCTGGCTCACGGACCCGGCGGTCACCTGGGTGCTGTTCGCCACCGTGATCGTCGGCGCCCACTTCAGCGCCTTCTACGACTGGGCGCTCACCAATCACGGGGCGATGATCATCATCGAGCAGCCGCTCTTCCTGGGGGCCGCACTCCTGTATTACCTCCCGATCCTGGGCGGGAACCTCCTGCCCACGCACCCGTCCGCCGGCGTGCGCCTGGCCTCCCTGGCCCTGATGATGCTTCCCGAGGCCCTGGTCGGCGCCGTCATCTACTTCTCCCCGGTGGTCCTCTACGACGCCTACGACGTTCCGCGTGCCGTGGGCCTCACACCGCTGCAGGACCAGCAGCTATCCGGTGCCCTCATGTGGTCGCTCGTCATGGTCATCGACTCGTTCTGGATGATGTGGGTGGCGGCAGAGTGGTGGTCCGACGAGGAGCGCCGCGGACGCCGGCTCGATCGCGAGCACGCCGCAGCCACTGCCTGATCGAGCTCGACTGCGCACAGGGCACTGCTTAACCCCGGCCGTGCCTCCTGCCGACTCGAGCCCGTCTGCGGGAGGCTTGTGCCGTGGCTCCGACAGTGCGCACAGTCGCCTTCGCGGCGACCCTCGTGGCCCTCGCGTGGTCGGTGGCGCTCACCGGGCTCGCTGCGCTCGGCAATACCTGGGTTCTGGACCGGGTCTCGGGAGGCTTGTTCGCCGGCGGCGAGATGCCGCTCGCCGTCCGGCTGCTCTACGCGGCGATGGCACTGGCGACCATTGCCGTGGGGTGGCTCGAGAACCGCTACTACCGCTACCTCGCCAGCCCGCGCCAGCTGCGGCTCGGCCGGCTGGTCATCGTGGTCTTCGCGCTCAGCACCCTGGTCAATGCGCTCTCCCGGAGTGCCCCCGAACGGTGGAACGCCCTGGGGGCAGCGGTGGTGGTCGTCGGAACGGTGGTCATGATCCGGCGTCCGAGGGCCCTGCCGGGCTGACCACCCGGCCACCTGTCCAGGCAATGGGGTGCGGACTTACCAAAGTCCGTATACAGTAAGTCGCCTATGCCCGGGGACGCACCGCGGCAGGAGCCGGACTACCGCGCACACCGGCCTACTCGCACGGAGGAACCATGAGCGACGCAACCCCCTTCGACATCGAGGTCGACGTTGTCGTCCTGGGCACCGGAGGAGCTGGCCTGACCGCGGCCATGGCCGCCCATGACTTCGGTGCAGGCGAGGTGCTGATCCTCGAGAAGTTCGGAATGATCGGCGGCACGTCCGCGATGTCCGGAGGCATGCTCTGGATCCCCCTCAACGACCAGCAGGGGCCGGCGGGGGTCGAGGACGACTACGACAAGATCGTCACCTACGTCGACGGCCTCGCCGACGACGGCCACCTTGATCCCGAGACTTTCGGCGCCTTCCTGGAAGAGGGCCCGGAGATGCTCCGGTGGTTCGACGAGAAGACCCCCGTCCGGCTGCGCCTGTTCGAAGGCTTCCCCGACTACCAGTCGTGGGCCGATGGAGCCATGGAGAACGGGAGCCGCTCACTCGACAACGAGGTGTTCCCGTTCGTCGAGCTGGGCAGCTGGGCCAAGTGGGTCAATCCGCCCAAGACCGGCTGGCCGCGCCGCACGTCGATGATCGAGGACTACTACCCGCCGAACTTCACCGAAGCCGAGCTGGCTGACCGCGAGGCCCGCGACTGCCGCGGCCAGGGCCAGGCGCTGATCGGCTCGCTGC
>CAYFLP010000117.1:0-7963 GCA_964344045.1 uncultured Bifidobacteriaceae bacterium | reverse complement strand
CCCTGGCAACGCCCGTTCATCGCCCGGGTCCTGCGCCGCAGTCCGCCGAGGGTGGTGGCAGGGATGACGGATGCGCAGGCGTCACGGATCTCCCCGGCGGTGACGCGCTCGCAGAAGCAGATGATCCGGCCGTACTCGGGATCGTCCTGGATGCGCCTGTCGTCCTGGTACGGCCGCACGCCTGCCTCGCCGATGTTCGGCATCCGCGGCGGCGCCGGCAGGTGTGCCTTGGGCTCGAGCGCGAGGCCTGCCTCGGCGAGCAGGCCGGCAAGGTGCTCGGCTAGGGCCATGCTGGCGGTGAGGCCGGTGGATCGGATGCCGCCGGCAACGACGTAGCGCTGCTCGGTGTCGGCCTCCACGATGTAGTCGATGTGCTCGGTCGCAGCGCGCAGGCCCGCGTAGGTCGCCGTGACCTCCTCATGCCCGAGGGCGGGCATCAGCAGGTGCGCCTTGGCGAGGAGGAAGGCAAAGCCCTTCTCGGTCGTGGAGGTGTCGGTGCGATCCTCGATGTCCTCGGCTGTCGGGCCGACCATCACATTGCCGTAGACGGTCGGGCTGACGAGCACGCCCTTGCCGAGCTTGCTCGGCACGGGCAGGACGATCGTGTCGACGAGCGGCCGTGCCTGCTTGTCGTACACGAGCAGCTCGCCCTTGCGCGGAGTGATGGTGAAGCGCTCGTGTCCGAAGAGCCGGTCGATCACGTCGCTGCCCAGGCCGGCAGCGTTCGCCACCCACCTGGCCGCGATGTCGCCCTGCGTCGTGCGCAGGATCGTCGTCTCGCTGCCCACCTCGATCCCCGTCACGCGCGTGGCCAGGCGCAGGTCGGTGCCGCGCTGGACGGCCTCGGTCGCGAGCGCAAGCGTGGTCGTCCAGGTGCACGTGATCGACTCATCGGGCACGGTGAGGCCGCCCAGGGCGCCGGGGCCCAGGTGCGGGAGGGCCTCGTAGACCTGCGCGGCCGTGATGAGCTCCGTGCGCTCGTAGCCGTTCTTCACGGCCTTGGCCTGCAGCCCGGGCAGCGCGTCGAGCTGCTCCGCATCCCAGGCCACGAGGATGGCTCCAGTGTGCTCGACAGGGATCCCGGTCGCGGCCGCGTAGTCGCTCAGCAACTGGTACCCGCGTCGAACGAGCCGTGATTCGAGGGTTCCGGGCACAGCATCGAAACCGGTGTGAAGGATCGCGGTATTGGCCTTGCTCGTCCCGTCGCCGACATCCTCGCGCGCCTCGATGAGGGCCACCGACAGCTGGAAGGCGGACAGTTCCCGCGCGAGTGCGCAGCCGACCAGGCCGGCGCCGATGATGGCGACGTCGTAGGGCTCCTGGCCGGTCGTCATGTGCCCATCCTCCTCAGCAGGCATCCGCTGCCGTCCGCCACCGGGCGCGGAAGTCTGCTGCCCGGTCCGATGACCACTGTGGTGAATAGGTCATGGTGGGCTGCCAGGCCGTGATCGCCGCGGAGAGTTCGAGCCCGGGCTGCATCGCCACGCGTGCGAGGGCAGCAGCGCCCAAGGGGGTGGCGTGCGCCGTGGGATACACGTCGACCTCGGCCTGCATGAGGTTGGCGACGGCCTGCATCAGTACCCGGCTCCGGGTCAGGCCGCCGTCGACGCGCAGCCTGTGGAGTGCAGTGCCGAGGTCGCTCGCAACGAGGTCGCCGAGTTCGGCCACCTGGGCGGCGATGCCCTGCAGCACGGCGAGCACCACGTGCCCGGCACGGGTCGACAACGACATCCCGGTGAGGGATGCGCGGGCATCGGGCCGCCACCAGGGGGCGGCGAGGCCGGCCAGCGCCGGCACCGCGAGCACTCCCTCGCAGTCGTCGGCCGCGACGTCGTCGAGCTCGGCTGCCGAGCCGATCAGGCCCAGCTGCTCGAGCCACCGCACCGCGGAAGCGGCCGTGTACACCTGGCCGTCGTAGCAGTAGGTGGTCTGGCCGCCGACCCGCCAGGCTACGGACGCTGCCAGGCCGGCCGCCGACCGATGCGGCACCGTCCCGGTATTCGCCAGCAGGAAGGCACCGGTGCCGAAGGTGCACTTGGCCTCCCCGGGCAGCAGGCAGTCCTCCGCGAGCAGGGCGGCCTGCTGGTCGACGACCAGGCCGCCGACGGGCACGTCGGTGCCGAAGGCGTTGGTGGTGCCGGCAATCTCGTCCGACGCCAGGATGCGGGGGAGCGGCTCGCGCTCGAGGCCGAATGCGGCGACGAGGTGCGGATCCCAGTCAGCCGTGTCGAGGTTCGTCAGCAGCGATCGCGATGCGGTCGACACGTCGGTGACGAACTCGCCCGTGAGCCGGTTCAGCAGCCACGTGTCCGAGGTCGTGACCACGCCCTGCATGGTCAGGTGCCGGCGGATCCACGCCTGCTTCGGTGCGGAGAAGTACGGGTCCAGGACGAGGCCCGTGCGCGTGCCGATCTCATCCGCCTGATCGCGCAGCTGCTCGCACACCTCGCTCGCGCGTCCGTCCTGCCAGACGATCACGGGCGTCAGGGGCTCGCCGGTGCTGGGATTCCACGCGAGGACGGACTCGCCCTGGTTCGCCAGCGTGACGATGTCGATTGCCGCACCTGCCTGCGCCACGGCCTCGCGCCCTGCCTGGAGGACGGAGTCGAGCATCTCCTGCGGGTCCTGCTCGACGGCGCCACCGGGCAGGTACTGGGGGCGAATGGGCACCTCGGCGAGGCCGAGTATGGGTCCGTCCGCGATGACGACGGCCTTCGTCCCGGATGTGCCCTGGTCGATGGCCAGCACGGTCGTCACGGCGAAAGAGTAGGCCTATCCCACCGGGTGAACCTGGCTAAACGAGGTCGACATTCCCGCCTTGGACCTGCGTCGCCCATGGTGCGGGGGCAACGCTTCAGGGAATGGTGGCGCACTCGGACCACTCACGGCGAATGCCGCACCCGAGCAGGATCGACCGGCTCGCGTCGACCTCGCCGAAGCCGGCGCTGTTCGTGGGCCAGGCGACGCCCTTGTAGGGGCACTGCGTCTCAGGCACCGGAGTCGCTCCGTACCTCAGGTAGTCGACCAGCGCCTCGGGGCGTCCGATGAGCCCTGGATTCGCCTGCAGCATCAGGGCCGCGACGCCGGCGACCAATGGTGCCGCGAACGAAGTGCCGTCGACATAGCCCCACGTGTCGGGTGCCACGGGTGCCCACACGTTGAGCCCCGGCGCGATGACGTCCGGCGCCTGCCAACCGGCACTCGTGGGGCCGCGGCTGGAGTACTGCGCAACCGTGCCGTCGGGCGCTGCCGCACCGACCGAGACCACGCTCGGCCACTCGCTCATCGGGCTCGCCGAGCCGCAGCCGGGCCCGTCGTTGCCCGCGGCGAACGTCTCGAAGATCCCCGCGGCCGCCAGCGACCGCGCGGCGCGTACGAGCGGGATGTTCTGGTCATCTCGGACCCAGGAGTTGTTGACGATTTGCGGGCGGAGGTCTGGATCGGGGTCGCTTCCGTCGGGCTGAGACGGAGCGAGCATGAACTGCATGCCCTGGAGCACCGCAGACATGGGGCAGCCGCTGGCGGAGCAGGCAAGCGCGGCTATCCATTGCGCGTCCGGGGCGACTCCCTGCGTGCCCACTGCCAGGCCGGTGGTCGACGTGCCGTGACCGCCCAGGTCGGTCATCTCCGCGCGGTAGGCCTTCAGCGGCGAGAACCAGTTGCGGCTCAGGTCGACGGCGCCGTCGGCGCCGTGCCCCCTGAACTGATCGGCGATCGCGGGATGCTGCACGGCCGCCCCCGTATCGATGAAGCCGACCGTGATGCCCTTGCCGGTTAGCCCATGCGCTCGCGCTTCGGGGACCTGGAGCGCATTCAGCGCCCAATCCTTGCTTGGCCCCTCGCCCGCGATGTCGACAGGAGTGGGCTGCTGCAGCGACGGGACGGACTCCGACCACACCTCGTCGACATGGGGCAGGCGCGCGAGCGAGTCGCCAAGGGTGGAATCGCCGACGAAGACCATCGCATTCGCGATCCACAGCGAGGCGTACATCACCCCCTGCTCGTCGGCGGCCTGGATGGCGGCTGCCTGCGACTCCCTCGCCGTCGCCTGCAGGCGCCGGACCACCTCGCGTCCGCGACTAGTCCAGTCGTCCATGGCATCGGTCCCAGCGAGGTCGGCCTCCTCGCGGAACATCACCACGTACGTGGTGTCGCCGGCTTCGATCGTGGCCGTCGCCGGCTTTGCACCGGAGCCGATGGTGGTGCCGGTTGCGCACGCGGTGAGCAGCGCGCCCGAGATCCCCAGGGCCAGGGCAGACGACACCAGGCGTCGCACGGCACTGCGGCGTTGCCCCATGACGTGATTGAAGCAGCCACCGGGCTCGGTAGGCGGGCTGGACGTCGCATCATCGCCGTGATTGCCCCGAATCTGAGGAGATCCCCAGTCGGATCGTCTTCGGGGCGAATGTCGACCTACCCTGGATCACACAGACGCCTAGCCTCATCGGAGTTGGCCATGCCGCGTATACGGGGTCCTGTTCGCTTGCTCGCCGCACTTGCGGGGGGCATCGTCGTGCTTGCCGGCTGTGCGAGCCCGGCCACCGACTCGGCGCCGGTGAACAGCGAGGGCAGTGGCGCACCTGCGGCCGCGCCTGCCCCGTGCGCCACCCCGCTAGCTGATCCGGTCGCCTATGACCCGGCCAAGAACCACTACAGCCGCTGCGACTCGGTCACCCTCGACGGCCAGGTCTTCGTCGCCAACCACTGGGCGAACGCAGGGGAGTGCCCGATCGAGGCGCAGTGCGCCGGCACCTATGCCGCATCAGCCTGGCGAGCTCCCGACGACTTCGACATCACGGGTGTCGCCAAGCCGATCGAGTACAAGCCCGGATCGGAGTTCTACTACTACCAGAGCTACTCGAAAGACGGCCTGACCGGCTATGAGGCCCTGATGGAGCCGGTGACACAGGCGAAGCCATGCTCGATCTCCGACTACTCGATCGCGCATGTGAAGGCCGACCTGTACAAGCGGATCACCTCGGGCGACATGAAGGACCTGGTCACCGATACCCCTGAGCACCTGACGTACGCGCAGCGCTTCGCGTCCGCCAATGACATCCCCGATTGGATGGCAGCCGAGGCCATGCTGCCGTGCTATCCGTCCGACCCAACAGCGGCGCCCAACGTCAAGAACGTCATGAAGTGGCTGTCGAAGAGCACCTGGGACTCCTGGACGAAGACCATTGGCGACGGTGACGCGACGAACTCCTACCCGGTGAACCCCGCCTTCAAGGAAGACTCCTATACGCCGTTCCTGCGTGCAGTGGCCCGCTACCCATACTTCTGCAAGGACGACAACGAGACCTGTGGTCGCGAGCTCGCGATGATGATCGCGCACATGGCGCAGGAGACGAGCAACCACACCCCGAACGTGCCGTTGCTGGACGAGTTGTTCTCCGCACTGCGCGAGAACGGGGGCGGTCGCGCCCTGCCCAACCATGGTGGCAAGGCCTACAACAACGGATCCAGTGATTGCCCTGCTCCGCTGGACTGCATGCCCGCACTGGTCGGAAGCGAGGCGCCCGCTGCCGACGACACCACCGCGTACACCGGCCTCTACTACGGCCGAGGGCCCTTCCAGCTGTCGTATCCCTACAACTACGCGCCCTTCTCGGCCCAGGTCCTGGGCGCGGACAACGTCGACTACTTGCTCAAGTGGCCCGACCTCGTCGGCTACAGCCCGGACCTGCAGTTCCTGGCCGCGCTGTGGTACTTCATGACTCCCCAGCCGCCGAAGCCGTCCATGTACGAGGTGTCCACCGGCCTGTACAAGCCCGATGGCTCCTGCGCGACCGCGGCCGACTGCTTCGGCGTCATGACCGATAAGACGGGCGCCGTGGCGAATCCGTTCGAGGTGTCCATCGAGGTGCAGAACGGCGCACTCGAATGCCGCGCCGGTACCGACAACGCGATGGCCAAGAACCGGGCTGCGGCGTACCTCGATGCACTCGAGGCCTTCGGCATCACGCCGACGGCGGACGAGGCCAGCAAGGTCGGTTGCGACAACATCCGCGCGAATTCCGCCAGCGGTGGCGGGAAGACCCTCTTCGCGGAGGAGGCACTCAAGGACAAGGCGTCCGAGTGGGTTGCCTTCGCGGGAGGGTGCCTGCTCACCAGCACCGGAGCAGGCCAGATCGCGGTGACCGTCCCGGGAGTCGACCAGCTCTGCGCGAAGTAGGGGCGCACCCGGTCGCTGGCCGCCACCGGCCACCGGGACGCGCATCGCGGAAGGCGTCGACTCCTCGGCGACGCGTTGATGGAGCGTTGATAATCCGTTGGCAATGCCGTGTGATGGGGCCGCGATGCTGCCGACGTGGTCGACAGCAGGTGCTCGCTAGCTCGCGAGGGGCGCGCGCACTTTCCCTCGCGTAAGTGTCAATCCCGCGCGCGGGAATGACACTTACGCGAGGGAAACAGGTGGCAGCGGGCCGGCGAGGAGGGCTCCGCGCAACTGGGCTGCACTCGCACGGCCTGTCCTGCGTGGGCAGGTGTGGCATGCGGTGCTGAGGGGCTGCTGAGCGCTCAGCCGTTGCTCAGGGGTGCGCACTTAGTGTCCTGCGCATGCCGACACCCCATGGAGTGACTGCACGACAGCGCGCTACGAGCCCGTCAGCCAGCACGAGCGGGTTCTTCAGCGCTCAGCTGCTCAACAAGGTTCCCGAAGTCACCATCTGGTTCTGGATCATCAAGATCCTGTGCACGACCGTTGGCGAGTCTGCAGCCGACTTCCTGAACTACAACCTCAACTGGGGCCTGACCATGACCTCGGTTGTCACAGGGGTCTTGTTCGTCATCGTCCTGGCATGGCAGTTGTCGCTCAATCGCTATGTCGCGGGCGTGTACTGGCTGAACGTCGTTCTGGTATCGGTCTTCGGCACATTGGTGACGGACAACCTGACCGACAACCTGGGAGTTCCGCTCGAGACGAGCACGATCGTCTTCTCGATCCTCCTTGGGGTCGTGTTCGTTGCCTGGTACGCCAGCGAGAAGACCCTCTCCATCCACTCCATCTACACGCGCAAGCGCGAGTCCTTCTACTGGCTCGCGATCCTGGTGACGTTCGCGCTGGGCACGGCAACAGGCGACCTGTTCTCCGAGGGTCTTGGCCTGGGCTACCTCGTCACCGGAATCGTGTGCGCTGTCCTCATCGGCCTGGTGACGATCTCCTGGCGGCTGGGACTGAACGCCGTGCTCGCCTTCTGGGTGGCCTATGTGCTGACTCGGCCGCTCGGTGCCTCGCTCGGCGACTTCCTCGCGCAGCCGACCAACAATGGCGGACTCGGCCTCGGCGTGACAGTGACGAGCGCGATCTTCCTGGCGGCCATCCTGCTCACGATCATCTACCTGTCGATCCGCAAGCCCGATGTCATCGCAGTGCCCGCTGATCCGGCCCAGCGAGCCCTGCTGGACGAGCCGGAGACTGCGCCGCATCACCACATTCAGTCACGAAAGTCGGCTCTCGTGCAGACGGCCGTGGTCGTAGGGCTCTTCGTGGTGGTGGGCTGCGGCTTCTACGCGGTCAGGAGCCACCAACTCGATCAGGAAGCCGCTGCCTTCTCGCCAGCACCCATGGGCGGGGAGGCCACGGCATCGGGCGCAAGCCCGGGCATCACCCTTCCTGCACAGCCTCCTGCGCCGACCTCGCCGCTCGGGGATGTCTCGTCCTTTGCGACTATCGCCCAGGACACACTCGACCTGCTCAGTGCAGGCAAGCAGGCCGACGCGACGACTCGTATCACGGATCTCGAGACTGCTTGGGACAACTCCGAGGCCACGCTCAAGAGACGCAACAAGGACGAGTGGACGACTGTCGACACGAAGATCGACGAGGTGCTGCGCCAACTGCGATCCACGAGCCCGGATCCAACGCAGGAGAAGGTCGCTTTGGAGGCTTTGCTTGCGCAACTGGGAATGCCCGCGGCGTCGGCACCGGCGAATTAGCATGGGAGCCACCAGCTAGAGC
>CAYFLP010000116.1:2563-7970 GCA_964344045.1 uncultured Bifidobacteriaceae bacterium | reverse complement strand
TGATGAAGGTGCCCTTGTCGGTCATGAGCGGGAAGTCGCCCATGAAGACCGTCTGGGACTTGATCTCACCGGTCTCGTTGTTCATGAACTCGGCGGTCACGAACAGCGGTGCGGAGTAGGTGAAGTCCTTCTCCTTGCACTGGTCGATCGTGTACTTCGGGGGCTCGAAGCGATGGTCGCGGAAGGACAGCGACATCGATCCGGCGAAGTCCTCGATCGGGCTGATCTCCTCGAAGATCTCGGTCAGGCCTGAGGCCTGTGGGATCTCGGTGTTGCCAGCCGCGATCTCGGCATCGACCCGGGCGCGCCAGTCGGCACCGCCCAGCAGCCAGTCGAAGCTCGCGGTCTGGAGCGCGAGGAGGTCCGGAACCGCCAGGGGCTCACGGATCTTGGCAAAGGAAACCCGGTTGAGACCCGGGGAGAGCGGCGTGACGTCGGAACTCGAGCGAGCCAAGATCAGTCCTTCCACAGTACGGCCGGTTCCGCGCGGCCTCGTCCTGCTCTCCTTGGTCCAAGTCCGGTCACCGGCCAGCGTGGGCACGACGTACCGGCCCAGTCAAGGGCGTGAGTAAGAAGAGGGCAGCGCAAAGCGGCAGCATACCTGGAACGGCACGCCGCTGTCCAACCCCCCTGCGGGCACTTCGAACCTCATCGACCCTCAGGGCCGCCAGCGGGCCGACAGCATGCTGCCTCGCCTTCTGGCCCCGGGATCCTCGTGGATCGAGACCTGCGCACGGGGTGCGCGGGAGAATCGTGACCCCAAAGTCCGCAAAGGTCAAGCACCGCAATCAATATGCCCGGAATTACCTGGTAATCGTGACCCGCCCGTGACCCGGGATTCGGCTCAGCGCTGCCTGCCTGTGACCCCCGCGCCGCCTGGCCGGCACCCCCTGCAGGCCGCCCACCTGGCGTTTCCCTCGCGCAGATGTCACAAAACTCGGCGGGAATGACGCGTGCGCGAGGGAAACGGGCCTGTCCAGCAAGCGGCCCTCCCAGCAGGCAGTCCTTCCTGCGGGCAGGCCGGGGCAGCCCGCCGAAGCCGAACCCGCAGGAATGGCAGCCGCAAGCGCAGGCGCACGCACACAAATGAAGGGGCGGGACGAGCCCGAAGGCCCGCCCCGCCCCCTTGCAGGTACAGCGAACTTACTTGAGGGTGACCTTGGCGCCGGCGCCCTCGAGGGCCTCCTTGGCCTTGTCGGCGGTCTCCTTGTTGACCTTCTCGAGCACGGCCTTGGGAGCGGCCTCGACCAGGTCCTTGGCCTCCTTCAGGCCGAGGTTGGTGAGTGCGCGCACCTCCTTGATGACGGCAATCTTGTTGCCGCCCTCCGACTCGAGGACAACGTCGAACTCGTCCTGCTCAGCCGCGCCGCCGGCGTCGCCGCCGCCAGCCGGAGCAGCGACGGCAGCCACGGCCACGGGGGCAGCGGCAGTGACGTCGAAGGTCTCCTCGAAGAGCTTCACGAAATCCGAGAGCTCCAGGAGGGTCATCTCCTTGAAAGCCTCGAGCAGGTCATCGGTGCTGATCTTCGCCATGATGGGCGTCCTTTCGGGTGAATCCGGCCGAGGGCCGGTGGGGCGACTAGCCCTCGGTGGTTTCCTCGACGGCCGCTTCCGGCGTCTCGGTGATTTCTTCGGTTACTTCTTCGGTGACTGCCTCGGCTGCCGGCTCGGCAGCAGGGGCGGGCGCGGGGGCATCGCCGGCAGGCTTCTTCTCCTGCAGGGCAGCCAGCGCACGTGCGGTCTTCGCAAGCGGCGCAGCGAAGAGGGCGGCAGCCTGAGACTGCTTGGCCTTCATCGCTCCGGCGAGCTTGGAGAGCAGGACCTCGCGCGACTCCAGGTCGGCAATCTTCTGGACGTCGGCCGCGGTGAGCGGCTTGCCGTCCATGATGCCGCCCTTGATCACGAGGGCCGGGTTCTCCTTGGCGAAGGAGCGGATCGTCTTCGCCGCTTCGACGGCGTCACCCTTGACGAACGCGATGGCGCTGGGACCGGCCAGGAGGTCGTCGACCCCCGTGACGCCGGCTTCCTTCGCCGCGATCTTGGTCAGGGTGTTCTTGACGACCGCGTAGGTAACCGTGGACCCGAGCGTGCGACGCAGCGTCTTCAGCTGCGCGACGGTCAGGCCGCGGTACTCGGTGAGCACTGCCGCATTTGATTCGCGGAAGTGATCGGCGAGCTCGGCGACAGATGCCGCCTTGTTCGGCCGTGCCATGGGGCTCCTTTCATGTGCCCCGAAATATCAAACGCCCCATGCGCAGGCGCACGGGGCAACAGGCGGCACTCGGCCGACCGGTACTTCGCTTCACCTGCGTGGGCCGTCCGATCTCTCGGAGCCTTCGACGCCCCGGCCGGAGAGGATCCGAGGGGCGCGACCAACGGTCTTTGGTAGGCGACACAGTACGGGGTGGGCCCCGGCACGCCAAATTCGGGGCCCCAACGCCGGTGGGGGCCGGTGCCAAATGGCATCGACCCCCACCGGATCGGGTCCTACGGGAGCAGCTTCCTGGTCGGAGGCAGCTGGTTGTACGACGCGGCCTTGGCCCCACCTGTGGGTGCGCTGGTAGCCACGTAGATGCCCTTGGTCAGCCTGCCCAGCGTGCCCGCCGAGTCGTACTGGCCCATCCAGTAGCCGCTGAGGCCCTGGTGCGAGCTTGGGGTGATGACGAGCGGCACCGTCGCTGCCGAGCGGAAGGTTGAGGACTTGGTCTGCAGCGCAGTGAGCAAGCCAGCCCGCGTGAGGTTCGGGCCGGCCGCCTTCAGGGCCTGCGCCATCACGTATGCCGAGTTGACTCCGTAGTAGGTGTAGAAGTTCCACGGAAGTCCCGATGCCTCGACGAGGGTCTTCATCTGCGACACGTACGGGTTCCCCGTGTCCGTGATGGCCGTCAGGAAGCTCGGGGTGTACATCTTGTTCATCAAGGCCGTGGCGTTCGCCCCGAGGATGCCCTTGATGATCGCCGGCTCGGAACCGACGGACGTCACCATCCAGGTGGGCGAGAAGCCCGCCTTCGCAGATACGCCAAGGACATTCGCCGTCGCCTGGGTGATGCCGAAGAACGCCACCAGCTGGCAGCCAGCCATCTTCATCTTCACGACCTGTGCCGTCAGCGGCTGGGCAACAGTGGCCGCCGAGTACGAAGTGGTCGTGGCGAACTCCATTCCCGCGGCCTTGAAGCCGTTGGAGGCATCGGTGCCGAAGTCACCGTCCTGGTACATGAAGCAGCGCTTGAGCCCCGACAGGGCAGGGGTGTCGGTGATGTACTTCGCCATCACCTTCGCCTCAACGGAATAGGACGGGAAGTACGGGAAGGTCATCGGGTACTTCTTGACATTGCCGAACTGCGATGCGCCCGTGTTGATGAAGACGTCAGGGATGCCCTTCTGGTTCAGCGTGTCGATCACGGTGTTGTGGGTATCCGTGCCCAATGCGCCGAACATGGCGAAGATCTTGTCGTTCAGGATCAACTCGTTCGTGGCCTGCTGGGTCAAGGCAGGGCTGTACTTGTCGTCCTTGACGACGAGGTCGACCTGCCGGCCGTTGATGCCGCCGTTCTTGTTGACGTAGGCGAAGTACGCCTTGGCGGCTGCCGGGATGTACAGGTAGCCCGCCGAGGCCGGCCCGGTGACGGGCGTTGTCATACCCAGCACGATCCGCTGGGCGTAGACGCCCGGATCTGCTGCTTGTGCGGGGGCGGCGAGCCCGATGGTTGCCATCCCCGCTGCGCAGGCCGCCACGGCAGCTGTGCGCAGGAACTTTGTGCGCGACATTCGTCCTCCTTTGGACGGTCGGGAGAGGCGGATCACCACCCCCGTGTGCCTCGAACGTAACGCACGTCACACATTCACGCATGTCAGTTCGCCCGGCTCGTGCCCCTGCGCTTGACCAGCGACACCAGCCCACCTGGCAGGACGAGGACCACGAGCACCACCAACAGGCCGTACAGGAGGGAGGGGGTGTTCGCGGCCACCTGGTCAGGCCACCCCCGATTGCCCGCCAGATTCGTGACGAAGACGGGTAGGCCCACGAGGAGCGCAGCGCCGATGACCGCGCCGAGCAGGGAGTTGCGCCCGCCGAGGATGACCCCTACGAGGAGCGACAACGACAGGCCGATCGTGAAGGCTCCGGGACCGGCATAGGTCAGGATCTGGACGAAGACAGCGCCTGCGAGAGCCGCGAACAGGCTGCTGACGACGAAGGCCGACACCTTGGCCCGCCCTGGGTACATACCCGTGACTGCCGCAGCTACCGGGTCGTCGCGGACCGCGCGCCAGACCTGGCCCTGACGTCCGCGCACCATGTTCAAGGCGACGAAACCCATGATGCAGGCCAGGGTGATTGCGACCGAGGCCTGCCACTGTTCGAGGATGAAGTCCGAGCCAGTGGCCGCCGTGGTGGTCAGGTCGTCGACGCCCGGAGCAGGCGTGGCAGAAGGCAGGAGGTCGACTGCGGAATTCCCAGGCGTCGGGGATGCCGACGCTGTTACGTCCAGTGCACCGCCTCCCGTGACATCGTCGGCCGTCAGCACATCGTCCGGCGACAGCACATCGTCGGCCGTCAGCATGTCCCCTGACGCTGGCGCTGCGCTAGACGTGACGGACGTGCTGGGCGACGTCAGGCCCAGGGCAGCGTCCAATGCCGCCTCGTCTGCCACGGCCGCCTCACTCGCCGAAGCCGTGCTCTCAGCCGCGTAGCCGCCCTCCGGGTAGGGCACTTGAAGCAGCAGGCCCTGGCTGCCGCCGAGCACCTGCGGGAAGCGCGCAGCGATGGCAGGTATGCCGACGGCCAGCCCGAGCGTGAGACCAGCTAGGTAGGGCCCGCGCAGGCGAGCGCCGAGGGCTCCTACTGCAGCGCCCACCGCAACGCCAGCGAGTCCTGCGACGGCCATCGACCACACCGCATTCCAGGGCAGGCCAAGGAGAGGGACAGACGTCATGCGCATGCTGGAGACAGCGAAGGCATAGCCGCCCACTGCCATCAGGGCGCCGTTGCCGAGTGACACCTGGCCCGACAGTCCCACCAGGATGACCATGCCCATCATCGCTGTTGCGTACATCGCGGTGAGGGCCAGGTAGTAGCTCCACAACGGATCCAGCATCGTGTTGACGCGCGACAGCACGATCCACAGCACGATGAAGGCAGGCGCATGAACGAGCAAGCGCGAGTTCCGCAGCATGTCAGACCTCCCTCGAGCTCGAACGCGAGAAGAAGCCGCTCGGCTTGAGCGCGAGGTTGAGGGCGAGTAGGAGGACCGCCGCGAGCGGGGCGTCCTCAGCCCCGCTGTACCCCGTGACAGTCGACATCAAGAGCCCAGTTCCAATGCCGAACACGACAGCGCCCACCAGGCTGTCGAGTCCGCCGATGACGGCGGCGGTGAAGGCCAGGATGAGGAGTAGGTCGAAGCTGTTG
>CAYFLP010000116.1:592-2553 GCA_964344045.1 uncultured Bifidobacteriaceae bacterium | reverse complement strand
ACTCCTGCCAGCGCGCCCACGGCACCTGCCATGGCCCAACCGAGTGCGAGCGTCTTGCGCACGTCGATGCCCGACAGCCGCACTACTTCCGGCGATACCGCGGAAGCACGCATGGCAAGGCCGACGCCCGTGTGCGTGAGGAACAACGTCAGGGCTATGACGAGCGCGGCCGCGACCCCCAGCACGACAAGGTCGTAGCCGGAAATCGGCCAGACATGTCCGGCGATCTCAATCCCGGACGCAGGGAATGGCTGGGGATAGGCAACGAGGTCGCCACCCCAGACCATCGCCGCGATGGACTGCAGTGCGATCAGGAGTCCGAACGTGGCGATGATCGTGCCGGACGCATCCAGCTGCCTGATCGGGCGAAGCGTCAAGGCATAGGCGAGGAGCCCCAGCAGGGCTCCGGCGGCGAGCCCGCTCGCCAAGGCGATGAGCCATGAGCCAGTCCATTGCTGGACGCTCAGCGCAACGTAGGTCGTGATCATCGCCTGGCCCACCTGGGCGAAGTTGATGACACGCGAGGATCGCCAGGTCAGCACCAACGCGACGGCGATCAAGGCGATTACTGCGCCATTGGCCACGCCGCCGAGCAGGTAGTCGACAAGTGTCTGCACGGCGCCCATCAGTACCCCAGGTAGGCGTGACGAAGGCCACTGTCAGCGGCGAGGTCGGCTGCAGGCCCTTGGGCAACCACGCGGCCCAGGTGCAGGACGGCTCCCTGCGAGGCCATGCGCAGGGCCGTGGCCGCGTTCTGCTCCACGAGCAGGACAGTGAGTCCCGTCTCGACGGCGAGTGATCGTACGAGTTGCAGGATCTGCGTGACGATGAGTGGCGCAAGCCCCAGGGAGGGCTCGTCCAGCAGCAGGTAGCGCGGCTCGGACATCAGCGCGCGACCGATGGCCAACTGCTGGCGCTCGCCCCCGCTCAAGGCATCCGCGTGGACGCCAGCCCTATCGGCCAGGCGCGGGAACAGGTCGAAGACGTAGGCACGGCGTTCCTTGCGAACGGCCCGTGGCTTGATGAGACCGCCCAGGTCGAGGTTCTCCGTGACGGTGAGTTCTGGGATCGTCGACCTGCCCTCGGGGACCAGCACCAGCCCCTTGCGAGCCAGCACCTCCGGGGACATGCCAGTGATATCGAGACCGTCCAGAACAACGCAGCCCGACTGCGCGGGAACAAGCCCGGCAATGCACCTGAGCAGGGTGGACTTTCCCGCCCCGTTCGCGCCGATGACTGCGGTGACCTGAGCGGAGGGCACGTCGATGCTGACATCTGTGAGGGCCTCCGCCGGCCCATATCGGACGTTGAGGGAGTCGATCGCGAGCATCAGGCGATGTCCTCCCCGCTGTCGTCCCCGAGGTAGGCAGCTATGACCGCAGGGTCGCGCTGCACCTCCGCGGGGCTGCCATGTGCGATGACGCGCCCCGCATCGAGGACCCAAATGTCATCGCAGACCTCCATGACCAGTTCCATGTGATGCTCGACGAGCAGGACGCTCCTGTGCGGCGTCCACGAGGCCATGAGGCGTGCTAAATCCTCGATGTCCTCGGCCGAGATTCCGCCCGCGGGCTCATCGAGCAGCAGCAGCCGAGGGTCGCTGATGAGGGCCCGGGCGAGGGCGACGCGCTTCTGCAAGGGGTAGGGGATCTGGGACGGATAGAGATCAGCGACGTCGGCAACGCCCAGCTCGGCAAGGGCGAGCCCGGCCCGCGCAAGTGCATCGAGCCGTTCCCTGTCGGACCACGGCATGGCGAGGGCATCGGAAAGGAAGCCCCGCTGCGCCGGGTAACCCAAGGCGACATTCTGGGCATTCGTCAGCGAGGCGAACAGGCCCACGCCCTGCAGCGTTCGCGAGATTCCCATGCTGGTGAGGTCGTGCGGACGCATGCGCGACCTGCGTTGGCCGTCCACGAGGACACTGCCGCGCGTGGGCTTGATGAACCCGCTAATGACGTTGA
>CAYFLP010000116.1:0-448 GCA_964344045.1 uncultured Bifidobacteriaceae bacterium | reverse complement strand
CACACCAGGAGGGGAAATGGACGGGGGCCGGTGCCCGCAGGCAACCGGCCCCCGTCAGGGACAGAGCGAGGCTCAGGCCTCGTCCTCCACCAGGAGGTTCTTGGTGCGGTTGGGATCGAGCTGGATGCCAGGGCCCATGGTCGACGACATCGTCGCCTTCTTGACGTAGCGACCCTTGGCCGCGGAGGGCTTCAGGCGCAGGATCTCCTCGAGGGCAGCTGCGTAGTTCTCGATCAGCGCCTGCTCGGTGAACGAGGCCTTGCCGATCGGGAAGTGCAGGTTCGAGTGCTTGTCGACGCGGAACTCGATCTTGCCGCCCTTGATGTCGTTGACGGCCTTGGCGACGTCCATGGTGACGGTGCCGGTCTTGGGGTTCGGCATCAGGCCACGGGGGCCGAGGACCTTGCCTAGCGTGCCGACCTTGCCCATGAGGTCGGCACGCTAGGCA
>CAYFLP010000115.1:7579-7984 GCA_964344045.1 uncultured Bifidobacteriaceae bacterium | reverse complement strand
GGTAGTCCTCGGCCTGCTCCTTGGACCTGCCCGACGTCGAGCGACCGGTGTCCTCGTGGAAGTGGCGGGTCTCCTGGACGATGCGCCCGCCGTCGGTCAGCACGGCCGCCTGGCGCTCGATCTCGCTGCGAACGGCGCGCTCGACAGACCGCAGCGAGTTGACGTTCTTGGTCTCCGTGCGGGTGCCCCACTGCTCGCCGGGCCGGTTCAGCGACACGTTCACGTCGCAGCGCAGCGAACCCTCTTCCATGCGCACGTCGGAGACGCCCAGCGCGCGCATGAGATCGCGCAGCTCGGTGACGTAGGCCTTGGCGACGAGCGGGGCGAGGTCGCCCGCGCCAGGGATCGGCTTGGTGACGATCTCGATGAGCGGGATGCCGGCGCGGTTGTCGTCGACCAGCGAGT
>CAYFLP010000115.1:0-7569 GCA_964344045.1 uncultured Bifidobacteriaceae bacterium | reverse complement strand
GCTCGTCGTACTGGCTGACCTGGTAGTCCTTGGGCATGTCGGGATAGAAGTAGTTCTTGCGCGCGAACCTGCACCACGAGGCGATCGAGCAGTGCAGTGCCAGGCCCATACGGATCGTCGACTCGACGGCCGCGCGGTTCACGACGGGCATCGAGCCGGGCAGGCCCAGGCACACCGGGCAGACCTGGGTGTTCGCCTCCGCGCCGAAGGCAGTCGGGCACGAGCAGAACATCTTCGAGTTCGTACCGAGCTCGACATGGGTCTCGAGCCCGAGCACGGGCTCGAAGGCGGCGAGCGCCTCCTCATAGGGCATGAATGCGTCCGTTGCAGTGTTCACGGCGCTCACAGCGACGGCACCTCCTCGATCAGCAGGTGGCCCCAGCGGTCGGCCAGCGCGGCCTCGAGCGCGGAGCCCACCAGGTACAGGCGGTCATCGGCCATGGGCGGGGCGATGATCTGCAGCCCGACGGGCAGGGCGTCCTCGGGCGCCAGGCCGATCGGCAGGGACATCGCCGGATTGCCGGCCAGGTTCACCGGGATGGTCGCAACGTCGTTCAAGTACATGGCTATCGGGTCGTCGACCTTCTCGCCGAGCTTGAAGGCCGTCGTGGGCGCCGTTGGCGACACCAGGACGTCGGCCTGCTCGAACGCCGCGGCGAAGTCGCGGCTGATCAGGGTGCGCACCTTCTGCGCCTGTCCGTAGTACGCGTCGTAGTAGCCGCTCGACAGCGCGTAGGTGCCGATCATGATGCGTCGCTTGACCTCTGCGCCGAAGCCGGCCTCCCGGGTCATCGACATGACTTCCTCGACGGACCGGTCGCCGTCGTCGCCCACGCGCAGGCCATAGCGCATGCCGTCGAAGCGGGCCAGGTTGCTCGAGGCCTCGGACGGAAGGATCAGGTAGTAGGCACCGAGTGCGTACTCGAAGTGCGGGCACGAGACCTCGACGATCTCGGCGCCGAGCCCCTGCAGGACCTCCAGCGCCTCGGCGAACCGCTGCGTGACCCCCGCCTGGTAGCCATCGCCGCTGAGTTCCTTGACCAGCCCGATGCGCAGGCCCCGCACATCGCCCTTCATGGCAGCCGCGACGACGTCGGGGACAGGCGCATCGATCGACGTCGAGTCACGCACGTCGTGCCCGGCGATCGCCTGGTGCAGCAGAGCGGTGTCGAGCACCGAGCGCGCGCAGGGCCCGACCTGGTCGAGGGATGAGGCCAGTGCGATCACGCCGTAGCGCGGCACAGCTCCATAGGTGGGCTTGACGCCGACTGTGCCCGTGACGGACGCGGGCTGCCGGATGGAGCCGCCGGTGTCCGTGCCGATGGCGAGCGGGGCCTCGAACGCTGCCAGCGCCGCGGCCGATCCGCCGCCGGAGCCGCCGGGGATGCGCTCGAGGTCCCATGGGTTGCGGGTCGGGCCGTAGGCGCTGTGCTCGGTGGAGGAGCCCATCGCGAACTCGTCCATGTTGGTCTTGCCGAGGATCACTATGTCCGCCGCCTCGAGCCTCTCGACGACGGCTGACGAGTACGGCGGGCGCCAGCCCTCGAGGATGCGCGAGCCAGCAGTCGTCGGCACCCCCTTCTGCGCCAGGATGTCCTTCAGCGCCAGTGGCACGCCCGCCAGCGGGCCGAGCCTGTCGCCCGCAGCCCGCTTGGCATCGACTGCCCGGGCCGCCTCGAGGGCCGCCTCGCCGCTTACGTGCAAGAACGCGTGCACGCGGTCATCGACGTCGGCGATGCGGTCCAGGTGCGCACGCGTGACCTCCTCTGCGGATACCTCGCCCGCAGCGATGGCCTCCGCCAGGACACTTGCCTGCTGCCGGATGAGGTCGCCCTCGAGGGACGAGCCGTGCTCGCTCACGCCTGCTCCTCGTCCAGGATGCGGGGAACCCTGAAGCGGTCGTCCTCCCAGGCCGGCGCACCCGCCGCGACGTCGTCGCGATCCAGGCCGGGCCGGGCGACGTCGTCGCGGTAGACGTTCTCCATCGGGATGGGGTGCGAGGTCGGCGGGATGTCGTCGGCAGCCACCTCGGACACGCGCGAGACTGCCTGCAGGATGACATCCATCTGCCCCGCGTAATGGTCGAGTTCGCCTTCGGTCAGCTGCAGGCGGGCAAGTCGCGCCAGGTGCGCGACGTCGTCCCTCGTGATCGCCGTCATGGCTGCCATCCTAGGGAGGTCCCCGGTGGGGCCGTTGCCGCGCTCCGCGTCCGGCACTCGACGGGGCTACTCCCCCAGCGGATGCGCGAGTGCGGCGTCGAGTCCGTCCGACAGCAGCGCCGCAAGGCCCTCGTCGCCCACGATCGGGACACCGAGGGACTCGGCCTTCTTGCGCTTGCTGCTCGGCTTGCCGCCTGCGTCGCCCTGCACGAGCAGGTGGGTTGCCTTCGAGACGCTGCTCGCGACCTTGCCGCCCAGTGCAGTCACGGCCTCGGCCGCGGCATCGCGCGTGAGGCCGTCGAGCGAGCCCGTGATCACGACCGTGACTCCGTCGAGCGGAAGCTCGCCTCGTTCGACCGCCTCGTCTGCCATCCGCACTCCGCCGCGGCGCCACTTGTCGATGACCTCGCGGTGCCAGGGCTCAGCGAGCCACTCCACGATCGACTCGGCGATGACCGCGCCGACGCCCTCAGCCTCGGCGATCTGCGATGCGCTGGCCGCCATCAGCGCGTCGATGGAGGTGAAGTGACGCGCGAGGGCCTGGGCAGTGGGCCCGCCCACGTGCCGCATGGACAACGCCACCAGGACGCGCCACAGCGGCTGCGCCTTCGCCAGCTCGAGGTTGGCCATCACTGCCTTGGCCGTCTCGGTGAGCTGGGGGCCGTCCTCGCCGCGGGCCGGGTCGCGCGTGAAGAACGGTGAGCGGCGGAAGTCCTCCTCGGTCAGGAGGAACAGGTCGCCTTCGTCGGCGACGAGCCCGGACTCGAGCATGGCGCGCGCAGCCTTCTCGCCCAGCCCCTCCACGTCGAGTGCCTGGCGCGAGGCGACGTGGTAGAGCCGCTCGCGCAGTTGCGCGGGGCAGCTGCGCGCATTGGGGCACCGGATGTCCTTGTCGCCCTCCTTCTCCGGGCGCAGTTCGGTGCCGCACTCCGGGCAGTGCGTCGGCATGGCGAACGCGCGCTCGGAGCCGTCCCGGGCCTCGACCACGGGACCGAGCACCTCGGGGATCACGTCGCCGGCCTTGCGCAGGAAGACCAGGTCGCCGATCAGGACGCCCTTGCGCTCGACCTCGTAGGCGTTGTGCAGCGTGGCCATCGCGACGGTCGAGCCGGCAACCTTGACCGGCTCCATCACCGCGTACGGCGTGACGCGGCCCGTGCGTCCGACACCTACCTCGATGTCGAGCAGGCGCGTGCGCACGACCTCGGGCGGGTACTTGTACGCGATCGCCCAGCGCGGGGCGCGCGAGGTCTCGCCCAGCGCCCGCTGCTGCTCCAGCGCATCCACCTTGACGACCGCTCCGTCGATCTCGTGCTCGACATCGTGGCGGTGCTCGCCGAAGTAGTCGATGAACTCGCGCACCCCGGCCATCGAGTCGACCACCGTGGCACGGGCACTGGTAGGAAGCCCGAGCCCGGCCAGGTAGGCGTAGGCCTCGCTCTGCCGGGTGAACGATGCTCCGTCGACCGCCCCGATGCCGTGCACGGTGAGCCGCAGTCCGCTCAGCCGTGCGATCGCACGGTCGACGTCGGCCTGCAGGCGGTCCAGGCGCGACTGCGCCCGTCCCTCGGCCGTCGCCGTCGCGAGCTCGGCCTGGCGACGGTCGACTCGCTGGCGCAGGGAGCCTGCAGCGGTATTGCGCGGGTTCGCGAAGGCGGGCAGCCCGAGGTCGAGCTGCTCGGCGTTGATGCGGTCGAAGTCGGCCACTTCGAGGAATACCTCGCCCCGCACTTCGAGGAGGGCAGGGATCGCATTGCCCGTGGTCGGCCGCAGGCGCTTGGGGATCGCATCGATGAACTGGGCGTTGTAGGTGACGTCCTCGCCCACCCGGCCATCGCCGCGCGTGGCCAGGGTGCGCAGCTCTCCGTCGACGTAGACCGCGTCGACTGCGAGCCCATCGATCTTCAGCTCGCACAGCATCTCGGGGACGCCGCCTAGGCCCTTGTCGACGCGATCGAGCCAAGCCTGCAGCTCGTCACCGTCGAAGGCGTTGTCGAGCGAGTACATGCGCACCAGGTGCTCGACCGGCTCGAACATCTCCGAGCGCTCGCCGCCGACGGTCTGGGTAGGCGACTCCCCGCTGGCGAGCTCGGGATAACGGGCCTCCAGGTCGACCAGCTCGGCGAAGAGCCGGTCGTACTCGGCGTCGCTGAGGCTCGCGTCGTCCCGCAGGTAGTACTCGCCGCGCGCCGCGTTCACCGCATCGACGAGTTGCTGCCACCGTTCTCGCGCAGCGGCCGGAACCGAGGCCTCACTCATGCCCTGGCCCTTCGTCGTCCGCATCGCGAAGTCCGCGTCCGACTGCCGTGCACGCCGCAAGCGCAGTGCGCACCCAGGGCGGGTCGGCGGCCGCGAGGCCGCAGGACGGAGTCACGACCAGCTGGTGCAGCCAGGAGGCGTCCTCGAGGCCGAGGCGGTGCAGCAGGGCGCGGATCGGCGCGGCAGCGGCCGTGTCCGCCAGCCGGCCCGTGCCCGTGGACGGCACGCTTCCCAGCCAGACTCCCATCCCGGCATCGAAGCACCTGCCGATCGGATCGTCGAGGGCACGGCTGGCAGCCAGCCCCGTCGCGTCGATGCTCACGAAGGCCGCCCCGCTCGCGCGCATGAGGTCCAGCGGGGCGTCGGACGCGCAGCAGTGGTAGCCCACGCGTGCCGGCACCGAGGCCACGCCTGTCACCGCGTGAGCGAGCAGCTCGAGGGCCCGCTGCGCGATCTGCGGATCGACGGCGCGATACGACGACAGTCCGCTTGCCGTGCCTATACGGCCGCCGAGCACGGCTGGCAGGGAAGGCTCGTCGACTTGGACGAGGAAGCCACTGGCCTGCGGGAAGCGGCGGGCCAAGTCGCCGACGTGGCCGCGTACCGCCTCCGCCAGGGCCTGCGCCAGGTCCCAGCACGCACCGTCATCGCGCAGGACCCGCTCGCCCGAAGGAAGCTCGACGCACGCGGCCATAGTCCACGGCCCGCACACCTGCGCCTTGACGACGCCCCGGTAGCCGTCAGCCTGCTCGGAGATAGCGTCGAGGTCCTCCGCCAGCCACGAACGCGCCAGGCGCATCTGCCGGCCGACCGAGCCGGCGATGCGCCAGCCATCGGGAGTCGTCTCGAGGCCTAGGTCCGACGACACCGCGCTGACGAGGGCGCCCGTACGGCCCACCAGGTCGGCACCGGGCCCGCGGGAAGGCAGCTCCGGCACGTGGACAAGGTCGGCAAGCTCGCCGACGATGACCCGCGCCGCTTCGATCGGAGCCGTACCGGGCATCGAGCCGATGCCCGTCGCGCACGCCGGCCGCAAGGCCACGTCGCCGGCCATCAGGTGCCCCGCAGTGCGTCGAGCGCATCTGTCGAGTCGACGGTCGCAGAGCCCATGACACGGGTTCCCTCGAACAGCACCACGGCCTGGCCGGGGGCCAGGCCCCGGATCGGCCGTTCGAGCTCGACGACCACGCGGTCGCCCTCGCGCCAGGCGCGTGCGGGAAGTGCCTCGCCGTGCGCACGGAACTGCGCATCGACGTTGGCCGCATGCGCCGGCCCCACGGGCAGGGCAGGGCCGGCCCACCGCGGCCGGATTGCGACGGCCCTGTGCACGTCGAGCAGTTGCGCCCGGCCCAGCCGGACGGTGTTCGAGGTGATGTCGACGTCGACCACGTAGCGGGGATCGCCATCGGCTGCGGGCACCTTCAGGCCCAGGCCGCGTCGCTGGCCGATCGTGAAGGCACATGCGCCTGAATGCTCTCCCAGGCGTGCGCCCGTGACGGCATCGACGATGTCGCCGGGATTCGCGCCGAGCCGCGCCTGCAGGAAGGCGGCCGTGTTTCCGTCGGGAATGAAGCAGATGTCGTGGCTGTCGGGCTTGCTCGCGGTCAGCAGGCCTCGGTCGCGCGCCTCGGCGCGCACGTCGTCCTTGAGCGAATCGCCGAGCGGGAACATCGATCGAGCGACCTGCGATGCATCGAGGACGCCGAGCACGTAGGACTGGTCCTTGCTCGCGTCGACCGCTCGGTGGAGCTCGGCGCCCGAGGGGCCCTCGACGATCCGTGCGTAGTGGCCTGTGGCGACGGCATCGAAATCCAGGGCGAGCGCACGGTCGAGGACTGCGCTGAACTTGATGCGCTCGTTGCAGCGCAGGCAGGGGTTGGGCGTCCTCCCGGCGCGGTACTCGTCCAGGAAGTCGTCCACTACCTCTGCCCGGAAGGCCTCGGAGAGATCCCAGACGTAGAACGCGATCCCGAGCATGTCGGCGACCCGACGGGCATCGCGCGCATCGTCGAGAGTGCAGCAGCCCCGTGAGCCCGGCGCGGCATTGGCCTGCCGCGATAGCGCGAGGTGCACGCCGACGACCTCATGGCCCGCATCCACGAGGCGGGCAGTCGCGACCGAGGAGTCGACCCCGCCGGACATCGCCGCGAGTACTCGCATGTCAGGTCGCCCGCGACGACAGCGAGCCTGCGCGACTGGCACGCTCGACTGCTCCCGGCAGGGCAGCAGCGAGTGCCTGCACGTCGGCCGGAGTGGATCCCTCGCCCAGGCTGAACCGCAGCGACGACCGGGTCAGCGACGGGTCGACGCCCATCGCGAGCAGGACGTGGCTGGGCTCGGGGATGCCCGCCGTGCATGCCGAGCCGGTCGAGCAGTCGATGCCCGCGGCATCGAGGAGCATCAGCAGCAAGTCCCCCTCGCAACCGGGAAAGCTGAAGTGGGCATTCGCCGGCAGCCGGCCGGAGTCCTGCGGCCCGTTGAGCACGGCAGTAGGAACAGCCTGCCGGACAGCGGCGATCAAGTCGTCGCGCAGTGCCGCGAGCCTGCTGGCACGCTCCTGCTGAGCTGCCACGGCGTGGTGGACGGCGACGGCGAACCCCGCGATACCGGCAGCATCGAGCGTGCCGGATCGCACCTCGCGCTCCTGGCCGCCACCGTGGAGAACCGGCGTGGGAGCGACGGCTGGGTCGAGGATCAGCGCCCCTACCCCGGCGGGGCCGCCCACCTTGTGGCTGCTCAGGGCAATGGACGTCGCACCGAGCTCGCCAGCATCGATGCGCACCTGGCCGAGAGCCTGCACGGCATCGACATGGAAGGGCACGCCCGCGTCACGGCACAGCGATGCGATCTCCTGCACCGGCTGGATCGCGCCCACCTCGTTGTTGGCCCACATGACGGCGCACAGGGCGACATCACCGGATGCGAGGGCCTGGGCCACTGCCTGCACCGGGACCCGGCCGAGCGCATCGACGTCGAGCCACGCGATACGCGCATGCTCATGCGCACCCAGCCATTCGACCGGGTCGAGCACGGCATGATGCTCGACCGACGAGACGGCAACGGTGTCGGCACCGGGCCTGCGCGACCAGTACAGGCCCTTGACCGCGAGGTTGTCGGCTTCGGTGCCGCCGGACGTGAAGACGACCGCACT
>CAYFLP010000114.1:0-8017 GCA_964344045.1 uncultured Bifidobacteriaceae bacterium | reverse complement strand
GCCTGGGCTTCGGCGGCGGCTGCCTGCCCAAGGACATCCGCGCGTTCATGGCACGAGCAGGCGAGATCGGCGCGCAGGAGGCCGTGACCTTCCTCCGCGAGGTCGACGAGATCAACCTGCGACGCCGCGCGCACGCGGTCGACCTCGCCCGCACCCTCCTCGGCGGCAGCTTCCGCGGCAAGCGCGTGACCGTGCTCGGAGCGACCTTCAAGCCCGACAGTGACGATGTCCGCGACTCGCCCTCGCTCGACGTGGCCGTGGCCATCAGCAATGCCGGCGCCGACGTCGTGGTGCACGACCCCAAGGGACTCGAGAACGCCGAGCGCGTCTACCCCCACATGACCTACCAGCCAGATCTCCGCACGGCACTGCACGGGGCCGAGCTGGTGCTCCACGGCACCGAATGGCGCGAGTACCGCGAGCTCGACCCGGCCACCCTCGACGGCATCGTCGCCGAGAAGATCGTCATCGACGCCCGCAACACCCTCGACCCGCAGCGCTGGCGCTCTGCGGGCTGGCAGTACCGCGCTCTCGGAAGGCCCACGGCATGAACGAGCCGGAGGTCATCACGGCGGCGCTGGACGACACGCACACCTGGTTCGTCGTGGGCCTCGGCAACAACCCCGAGCGTGCCGCCTATCGGGTCGCTTCCGTCCTCCAGCAGCACGGCAAGAAGGTCGTGCCCATCTACCCGCGTGCCGAGGTCGTGCACGGCGAGCAGGGCTACGCCTCGATAGCCGAGGCTGTCGAGGCAGTCGGCCGGCCGGATGTCGTCGACATGTTCGTCCGCAGCGATCGCGCCGGGGAGTTCGCCGACCAGGCGATCGAGGCAGGCGCGAGGTTCGTGTGGTTCCAGCTCGATGTCATCGACAACGATGCAGCCGCACGAGTCGAGGCCGCCGGGCTGGGCATGATCCAGGATCACTGCCCTGCGATCGAGTACGCCAGGCGCTAGCCCGCGCGGCCCCGTGGCCGCACGGATCAGGCCGCCGCGTTCAGGCTTCCTGGCGCGTCATCCGTCGGCACGCCAGGCTGATGGCGACGGAGTCGGCGATGACGATGACGACTGCGATGCCGATCGTCCAGTTGTTCTTCGGGTCGAAGTTGCCCAGGGCCACGACAGCGAGCGCCAGGAGTGCTGCAGCAGCGACACCGTGGATCGCCGCGTACGTGCGCGACTCGGCGAGGAAGCACAAGAACGCCATGCCGCCAACGACGGCGAAGAGCGGCAGCGGGGTCCACGAATTCTGGCCAGGGGTGAGCGATTCGGCGCCTGTCGTCGCCCTCGTGACCAGCATGGCCACCGACGACACCACGCCGAGCAGCACGAACAGGTGCCCGAGGAGCCACAGGCGCGCGCGACGTGCGGTGTGCGGGAGGCCGACCGGCTCGACGCTGGTGAAGTAGGTGCGCCAGAAGGCATAGGCGACCAGGAACACGATGACGAAGTAGGACGGCGCAGGCAGGTACGACTTGCCCTCGAGCTTCGTCACCAGCCCGATGAAGCTCTCGCCGAGGACCACGATGAACAGGGCGCCGATGCGCTCCTCGATGTGCTCGTGGTCGAGCACAGTCGCGAACCATCGTGGCAGGAACCCCCACAGCACCGGGACCATGACGACGAGCATCGAGACTCCGACGATGACACAGGCGTACGTGCCCGAACCGCCTTCGTCCGGCAGCGGGAGCATTGCACCGACGAAGCCGATGAGCCCGGCGACAAGGGCAGCCAGCGAGATGAAGCGCGATTCGTGCTGGTCGGTCTTCGTGGCCTCGACGCGCACGAAGAACAGGCCGCCCACGCACAGGTAGGCCACGCCGAAGGCGACCATGCCCCACCAGTCGGGCAGTCCTTCGTCCGAGCCCAGTGCGAGAGTCGCGATCACGATCGACGCCATCTGGATGAGGACCAGTCCGCGCGCGATGGCCGTGCGCCCGTGGTCGAGCACGCCCGCGAGGGTCGTCATGAGCCAGATGGAGAAGACCGCGACGAGCATCTCGAAGACCCAGCCGATGGTGGTCCAGGTCGGCTCGGCGATCATCGAGGCCGTGCCGACTCCCAGGGTCGCGGCAATGACCAGGTCGTAGAAGAGTTCGAACCAGGACGGCTTGGGGATGCGCATGGGGATTGCCACGAGGACCTCAGCGAGTCAGGTTGGCGTTCTTGGCCCGGGCCTGGGCATTGAGGTCGGCCTGGTAGGTGACCATCGCCTCGAGCAGGTCGGCGTCGGCGATGCCGAGCATGCGCACGGCCAGCAGGCCAGCATTGCGCGCGTTGCCGATGGCCACGGTCGCCACTGGTATGCCGGCGGGCATCTGCACTATCGACAGCAGCGAATCCATGCCGTCGAGCACCGACAGCGGCACGGGCACCCCGATCACGGGAACGGGGGTGAGCGAAGCAAGCATGCCCGGCAGGTGAGCCGCTCCGCCGGCGCCCGCAATGATCACCTTGATGCCGCGGCTCACTGCCTCGTCGCCGAAGGCCACCATCTCGCGCGGCATGCGATGCGCCGAGAGCACCCGGCTCTCGTGGGCGATGCCGAAATCCTCGAGGATGCTCGCGGCACCCTGCATGACGGGCCAGTCCGAATCGCTGCCCATGCAGATCGAGACCAACGGCTGTTCACTCATCGATGACTCCCGCGAAGTAGTCGGCCGCGTGCCGGCCGCGTGCAAGCAGTTCCTCAACGTCGTCGCCCACGACGCTCACGTGCCCGACCTTGCGCCCAGGACGCACGTCCTTGCCGTACAGGTGCACCTTCAGGCCGGGATCGCGTGCCATGACGTGGCGGTAGGCCGAGTACAGGTCGCCCACGTCGCCGCCGAGGATGTTGACCATCACCGCATAAGGCGCCTGCAGCTGCGGGCTGCCCAGCGGGAGGTCGAGCACCGCGCGCAGGTGATTCTCGAACTGGCTCGTGTTGGCGCCATCGATCGACCAGTGCCCGGAGTTGTGCGGACGCATCGCGAGCTCGTTCACGTACAGGTCGTAGCCATCGTCGAACATCTCGACCGCGAGCATGCCCGTGACGTTCAGGTCGCCGGCAATGCGCAGGGCGAGCTGCTGGGCCTGCATCGCGCGCGCGGCCGGCAGGCCAGGCGCAGGGGCAACGACCTCGGCGCAGATCCCGTCCTTCTGCACCGTGCGCACGACGGGATACGCGACTGCCTGGCCGTGCGGCGACCGGGCAACCTGCGCCGAGAGCTCCTGCACGAAGTCGATGCGCTGCTCCGCAAGCCACTGGGCACCCGGGGCGAGCGGAACGGCAAGCACCTCGGCCGCCTGCTCGCGGTCGCGGACGACCCACACGCCCCGGCCGTCGTAGCCGCCGCGCGAGGTCTTCAGCACCACGGGCCATCCGGCCTCGACGGCGAAGTCCTCGACGTGGTCGACGGCCGACACGACGCGCCACAGCGGGCACGGGATGCCGATGTCACTGAGCGCCTGCCGCATGTGGATCTTGTCCTGGGCATGGAACAGGGCCGAGGGCCCGGGGCGCACGGCGATGCCCCTGGCCTCGAGCTGCTCGAGATAGGCCGGTGGCACGTGCTCGTGGTCGAAGGTCACCACGTCGCAGCCGTCGGCGAAAGCGAGGAGGGAGGCCGCGTCGTCGTGGCTTCCGATGCGCACGTCGTGGATCACCTGCGCGGCACAATCACGGGGGTCGGCGGCCAGCACCCGCAGGCCGATGCCGAGGGCAGCCGCGGGTGCCGCGGACATGCGGGCCAGCTGGCCGCCGCCCACGATGCCCACCCGGGGCGCATTGGTCGTCACGGACAGAACCTACCGGGTGGCTCCTAGACTTGGTCAGTGACCGAGCCCGCCGCGACGCCCTCACCAGGCCTGGTCGGCCGGCTCTACGCGCCCTTCCGCACGATCGCGCACGAGATAGCCAAGTTCGGCATCATCGGCATGGTCTCCTACGTCATCGACGTGGGCGCCTTCAACGTCCTGCTGTTCTTCGGGCCGCTCGCCGACAAGCCGCTGACGGCGAAGGCCGTCAGCGTCGCGATCGCCACGACCTTCGCCTACTTCGGCAATCGATACTGGACGTTCCGCGATCGCGGCCGCACGGGCATGGCCCGCGAATACGTGCTCTTCTTCCTCCTCAACGGCGCAGCCATGGCCATCGCCCTGGGCTGCCTGGCCGTGAGCCACTATCTCCTTGGCCTGACGACCCCGCTCGCCGACAACATCAGCGCCAACGTGATCGGCCTGGTCGCAGGCACCGTCTTTAGGTTCTGGAGCTACCGCAAGTGGGTCTTCCCGGCCGTGCAGGAACCGCCGGACGGGCCGGGCGGGCAGTCGGGCGCCGACCAGGCCCTGATGCTCAGCGAGTAGCGCCCGTTGGCTACTCGTGGCCCCGTCGACGCTTCTCGTCGGCCTCGATGTACTCGTAGACATTGCGCTGGATGTCCTCGACATCCGGCACGTCGCTGATCGTCAGGCCGTCGTTCTCGCCGGCCGACTGGATCACCAGCGCCCCGTAGTTGAGGAGCCTGCCCATCGGCGGCACCTCGAAGGACACGTTGTTGACCTTGGCGAGCGGCATGTCCTTGCCGTGCCGGGAGATGATTCCCGAGCGCACGATGATGCGGCGGTCGGTGAAGACGTACTCCGTGGTGAGCCAGCGCAGGAAGGGACGGACCGACCACAAGATGACGATGAGCAGCGCTCCGCCGATGACTGCCCACTTGCCGGCCGTGCCGATCCACTGCAGCCAGTCCGGCCAGGTGGTGGCGCTTGCGAGCCAGGTCAGCAGGAAGGCGAAGCCGAAGACTGTCGCGAGGAAGACGATGCTCGGGACGATGATCGCGCGCCAGTGCGGCTTGGTCTCGAACTTGATGACCTCGTCAGGGGCGAGCAGCTTCTTCGGGTAACCCATGGCCGAATGGTGGCACGGACCTAGATGGTCGCGTGGATGACATCGCCGGACGTGATGCGAGTCGTCGCCTCGCCGTCGCTGACGAGCAGGTGCCCGTCGTCGTCGATGCCCGACACGTGGCCCGAGACCGTGCCTGCCGGAAGGTCGACCGAGACCAGTCGTCCGATAGTCGTGCACACCGCGCGGTAGTCGCCCATCATGGCCAGGTCGCCCGAGCGCCACTGGCCTACCCGGCGCTCCATCGCCCCCATGAGCGACACCAGGAGAGCAGGCCGGTCGGGCCGGCCCCCCTCGAGCATCACGGATGAGGCCTTGACCGACAGCGCGGCAAGCTCAGCGCTGCCCTGGTCGACATTGAGCCCGATGCCCACGACGATCGCGTCGTCCCCCACGGCCTCGCTCAGGATCCCGCCGATCTTGCGCAGGCCCCCGTCGCCTCCGCAGGCCGCGGCAACCACCACCACGTCATTCGGCCACTTGAGCTCCGCGCGCACGCGGCACCCCTCGGCCAGGGCATCGACGGCCGCCAGGCCGGCAGCAAGGGACAGCAGGCTCCAGCGGTCGCGCGGCACGTCGCCGGCCCGGATCACGAAGGAGGCCCACAGGCCGGCTCCTGCCGGGCTGGACCAGGTGCGATCGAGCCGGCCGCGTCCGGCTGTCTGCTCCTCGGCCACCACGCAGGTGCCCTCGGGCGCCCCTTCGAGGGCCAGTCGGCGCGCATCATCGTTGGTCGAGGCCGTGGCCCCGAGCAGCACCGGGGCAGGCCACGTGACGCCGGCCTCCCCCATACGGTCAGCAAGATCACTTCCGCGGAGCGGACTTCTCGACTCATTCATGTTGGCCACGAGACTAAGGTACGAGGGCCAAGGCCTAGGAGGACACATGAGCGCGGCGCCCGTCGAGCAAGCACCCGATTCCCGCACGACCGCTGGCAAGGCCGCGGGCCTCGCTGCCCGCCGCGCAGAGGCCATCGGCCGCCGCCAGGACGCGATCGACAAGCAGCATGCCAAGGGCAAGATGACCGCCATGGAGCGCATCGACGCGCTCCTCGACGAGGGGTCCTTCCAGCAGCTCGACGGTCTCGCCCGCCACCGTTCCCATGCCTTCGGCCTGGAGAAGTCGCGCCCCTACGGCGACGGCGTCATCATCGGCTACGGCACGGTCGACGGCCGCCCGGTCGCGGTCTTCGCCCAGGACTTCACCGTGTTCGGCGGCTCGCTCGGCGAGGTGTTCGGCGAGAAGATCCAGAAGGTCATGGACTTCGCCATGAAGACCGGCTGCCCGGTGGTCGGCCTCAACGACTCCGGCGGCGCGCGCATCCAGGAAGGCGTCGTAGCCCTCGGCCAGTACGGCGAGATCTTCCGCCGCAACGTCCAGGCATCGGGCGTGATCCCGCAGATCTCGGTGATCTTGGGCCCGTGCGCCGGCGGCGCGGTGTACTCCCCCGCCATCACCGACTTCACGATCATGGTCGACCAGACCTCGCACATGTTCATCACGGGCCCCGACGTCATCAAGACGGTCACCGGCGAGGACGTCGAGTTCGAGGATCTCGGCGGCGCCCGCACCCACAACTCCAAGTCCGGCGTCGCGCACTACATGGCCGCTGACGAAGAGGACGCCATCGAGTACCTCAAGGCCCTCCTCGGCTACCTGCCCAGCAACAACCTCGAGGATCCGCCGGTCTACGAGACCGAGGCCGACCTCGAGGTCACGGACGAGGACTACGAGCTCGACACGCTCATCCCGGACTCCCCGAACCAGCCGTACGACATGCACCGCATCATCGAGCACCTGCTCGACGACGGCGAGTTCCTCGAGACCCAGCCGCTGTTCGCCCCGAACATCGTGTGCGGCTTCGGCAGGATCGAGGGCCGCTCGATCGGCATCGTCGCCAACCAGCCCATGCAGTTCGCCGGCACGCTCGACATCGCCGCTTCGGAGAAGGCAGCACGCTTCGTGCGCACCTGCGATGCCTTCAACATCCCGATCCTGACCCTGGTCGACGTTCCCGGCTTCCTGCCCGGCACCGACCAGGAGTGGGAGGGCATCATCCGCCGCGGCGCCAAGCTCATCTACGCCTACGCCGAGGCCACTGTCCCGATGATCACCCTCATCACGCGCAAGGCCTACGGCGGCGCCTACGACGTCATGGGCTCCAAGCACCTCGGCGCCGACCTGAACTTCGCCTGGCCGTCCGCCGAGATCGCGGTCATGGGCGCCAGCGGCGCGGTCAACATCTTGTACCGCAAGGAGCTCGCCGCGGCCGCTGATCCCGATGCCGAGCGCAAGCGCCTGCAGGACGAGTACCAGGAGACCCTGGCGAACCCGTACCTCGCGGCCGAGCGCGGCTACATCGACCGGGTGATCTTCCCGCACGAGACCCGCGGCATGATCGTGCGCGGCCTGCGCGCGCTGCGCAACAAGCGGGCCAGCCGGGCACCGCGCAAGCACGGGAACATCCCACTATGAGCAGCGCGGGCACCGCGGGCACGTCGGGCACGTCGGGCACGTCGGGCACCTCGGGCACGTCGGGCACTGCCGCGACCAGCGAGCGCCCGGCCCTGCGCATCGTCGCCGGCTCCCCCACCCCGGAGGAACTGGCCATCGTCGTGGCCGTGGTCAACGCGCGCAGCGGCGTCCGGGCAGCCCAGCCGCCGAAGTTCAGCCTGTGGGCGCGCAAGAGCCGCATGACCAGGTCCTCGCTGCGGCCCGGCTACGGAGCCTGGCGCGCCTCCTACATGCCCCGGTGAGGCTCGTCCTCGCTTCGGCCTCGCCCGCCCGCAAGCGGGTGCTGACCGATGCCGGCATCATCCCCGTCATCTCGGTGAGCGAGGTCGACGAGGACGCCGTGAGTGCCCGGCTCGGCCCGCTGCCCCCTGCCCAGCTGGCGCAGGAACTCGCGATCGCGAAGGCCCGCGACGTCGCCCGCCACTTCCCCTCGCAAGCCGATGTCGTCGTCGGCTGCGACTCGATCTTCGAACTCGACGGCCAGGCGCATGGCAAGCCCCTGACCCCTGAGGTAGCACGCGCGCGCATCGCGGCGATGTCCGGTCGCACCGGACTGCTGCACACCGGCCACTGCGCGATCCGCGCAGGAAGGCAGGCCACGGCCACCGCCACGACCG
>CAYFLP010000113.1:6492-8134 GCA_964344045.1 uncultured Bifidobacteriaceae bacterium | reverse complement strand
TGGACGTGGGCGAACTCGACATGTTCCGCGACGAGGACGTCGACATGGCCCTGCGACTCAACCGGGCAGGCGTGCCGTGCGAGCTGCACGTGTACCCGGGCGCCTACCACGCAAGCGAGTTCTTCGCCCCCGCTGCCGCGTTAAGCAAGCGCATCATCGCGAACAGGATCGACGCCCTGCGCCGATTCATCGCGCGCGCATGACAGGACGTGCGGCGCGGGGAGAGCAACTGCCGGCTAGCGCCGCTGCTCCGCCCAGCGGGCGAAGGATTGAAGGGACTTGCGCACGCCAGCCACGAAGCCGGGCTTGACGACCGGGAAGCCCAGCCGGCCGACGACGCCGAGCGGGATGTCGAGATCCTCGCTCCAGATGAACCGACTTCGGCCATTCGGAAGCGCTACTACCTCCATCGTCCCGGTGCCCCGCACGACCTTGCCCGTGTGCAGGACGTCCACGCGGTAGCCGTCGTCCCATCGCGTGATCGTCATGTAGTCCCAGAAGCCGATCGGGCCAGCTCCGGACCAGGCAGCAAGTTCACTGCCCACGCTGCGGCCATCGCCCTTGCGCACCTCGACACGGGTGCCGACCATCCATTCGCCCTGCTGCGCCCAATCGGTGAATGCAGCGAAGACCGTGTCGACAGGCGCATTGACGATGACGTCGCATTCGATGTGCTGCATCGGAATCGGCTGCGCCCTAGTCCGAGGCTGCCGGAGGATCGGCTGCCTCGCCCGCCAGCGGCGACTTCAGCGACACGACCTCGGCCTCCAGCTCAGCGATGCGCGCGTCAACTTCATCCATGCGGTAGCCGCGGAGAACGACATCGAACTCATTGCCGGACTCGCCTGAGGGTCGAAGGTCAGGCTCGGTCACCGGGAGATAGGCCTTGTCGGTGCCGGCACGGCCCGTGAGCGCAAGGGCGATGACGCCGATCACCAGGAGGGCGGCGACGACGAGCAGCCAGGACATGCCCGTATTCCATCACACGCAGGTGCAGGGCATGCCTGTCGTCGGTCAAGGGGCCAGCGCGTCGAGGGCCTCGTCCACTCCCCGCGCCCAGTGCACGTGAGAGATCGCGGTCGGACGCACGAAACCCACGCTGATCCAGTGGTCGAGCAAGGCATGCAGGTGGTCATAGTCATGCCACGGATCGAGCACGACGACCGGCTTGTGGTGCATGTTCAGGCTGCGGGAGGTCCATACCTCGATGAGTTCCTCCAGCGTGCCGATGCCGCCGGGCAGGGCGAGGAAGGCGTCTGACCGCGCATCCATGAGGCCCTTGCGCTCGCGCATGTCATGCGTGACGACGAGCTCGTCGGCGTCCAGGTCAGCGACTTCCATCCTCACGAGGGCATCCGGGATGACGCCCGTGGTGTGCGCACCGCCGGCGCGAGCGGCCTCGGCCACCGCACCCATCATGGAGACGCTGCCTCCCCCACTGACCAGGCTCCAGCCGCGCAGGGCAATGCGCTGGCCCACCTTGGCCGCGAGGTCAACGTACTTCGCGTCGATAGTCGTGCTGGACGAGCAGAAGACACACACGGCTGTCATGTGGACACAGTAGGTGGCCTACTAGCCGACGAGCCTGAGGAGGCCGATCCTCAGTTCTCAGAACGAGGCATGTTCCTCAGAACGAGGCATG